>CAIYZI010000693.1 GCA_903930665.1 uncultured beta proteobacterium | reverse complement strand
GTCGCTTGATCGGTTAGAGGATTTTGACTGGCACTCTTGGGGCTAAGGCGCATACTAATTCATAGCCAATTGTGCCGCTCATCTGAGCAACATCATCTACAGGAACTTCGCTACCCCACAGTTCTACAATGCTGCCAATTTTGGCATTAGGTGCCTCGCGAAGGTCAATTGTGAGCATATCCATTGAGACCTGACCAGCCAGTGGGCAAACGATCGATTCTCCATCTGGGCCGCCACCCTCAACCCATAAGGGTGTGCCATCTTGAGCTTGGCGAGGGTAGCCATCGGCATACCCGCAGGCAACTACACCCACGCGCATATCTTCAGGAGCCTGAAAGCGACCACCATAACCCACGTGGTCACCCTTTTTAAGATTTTGAATGTCAATGATTTCACTGCGTAGTTGCATCACCGCCTGCAAATCGGAGCGCACAATATCTGCATAAACTCCCGTAGGAGAAATTCCATAAAGCATGATTCCCGGGCGCACCCAGTCACCCAAAGCATTGCGGTGCCAAAGAATCGCCGCTGAATTACCCAAGGAACTAGGAACAGGCTGCAAACCCTCTATGGTCTCGTTAAAGCAATCAACCTGACCCCCAACTGACGGCAAGCCGTCTATTTGATCGGCATTGGCAAAGTGGGTCATATGGTGCATAGGATAACCAGCAGCATGCAGTCTGTGAAAAGCGGTTCTGTATTCAGCAGGAGTAAATCCCAAGCGATTCATACCGGAATTCATCTTGAGAAAGATATTTAAAGGCTTGGTCAAGCTACCTTTAAAAGACTCTAGCCACTGAACCTGACTTTCACAATGAACTGCCAAGTCGCAAGATAAGGATTGTGCTATTGCCAACTCATCTTGGTGAAAGAGGCCTTCTAGAAGCAAAATGCGCCCTTTCCAGCCGTTATCTCTGAGCCACTGGGCATCCTCCAAATCCAGTAGTGCAAAGCCATCGCTAGAGCCTAGACCTTGGAGCGCTGCTTGAAGAGTATGGCCATAAGCTTTGGCCTTAATCACAGACCATGTTTTTGATTCAGGGGCCAACTCACGAACTCGGTTTAAATTATGATTTAAAGCCTCAGTGTGAATTGTTGCCAAAATTGGTCGATTAATCAAACGATTAGCTAAACCAACCATCTTCACCCCCTCTTTCATGTTTTAATTGCAGCAATGACTAGATTGTACGAATGAACCGCAGTTTTTACATCATTATGGCGGCGCAATTTTTTTCGTCGCTTGCTGATAACGCACTGCTAATTGCAGCTATTGCCCTCTTGGCCCAGCTTCACGCTCCGGCCTGGATGACTCCTTTACTCAAATTATTCTTCGTTCTCTCTTATGTTTTGCTGGCGGCTTTCGTTGGCGCCTTTGCAGACTCCCGCCCCAAGGGTAATGTCATGTTCATTACCAATACGATTAAGTTCTTTGGTTGCATCGCAATGTTGCTTGGTAGCCACCCACTTTTGGCCTATGCAATCGTGGGTCTTGGCGCTGCAGCATATTCCCCAGCAAAGTACGGGATTTTGACTGAGCTCCTCCCCCCAGAAAAACTCGTAGCAGCCAACGGCTGGATCGAAGGTCTTACAGTTAGCTCAATCATTTTGGGAACTGTTCTTGGTGGTGTGCTGATTAGTAACTCCGTCTCAACTAGTCTCTTGAGTGTGGATATGCCCATGATTACTACGGGTATTGATACCCCTGCTGAATCAGCGATTTTGGTCATCATGATGATTTATGTGGTCGCCGCTCTGATTAACCTTCGCATTCCGGATACTGGGGCGCGCTACGTTTCCCAGAAAAAGAACCCTATCTCCCTGATTAAAGATTTTGCTGGGTGCTTTAAAACCCTTTGGGCTGATCGTCTAGGTCAAATCTCCCTAGCAGTAACAACGCTGTTTTGGGGTGCTGGAGCTACGCTGCAATTTATTGTTATTAAATGGGCGCAGGTAGCATTGCATATGAGCCTCTCCCAGGGCGCGATCCTCCAAGCGATCTCTGCTGTTGGAGTTGCTTTCGGCGCCGTATGGGCAGCTTGGCGCATTCCCTTGCGTAACTCCTTAAAAGTTTTACCTTATGGCATCGCTATGGGCTTAGTAGTCTGTGTCATGGCTTTTTACAATTCAGATCTATTACCTAATACTGCCTTAATGACTTTCGGTAAATTCGAGGTCAACTTGAACCTCATTCCAGCTTATCTCTTATTAATTTTGGTTGGCTGGTTAGCCGGCTACTTTGTTGTTCCTATGAACGCCCTATTGCAGCATCGCGGCCACGTCTTGATGTCTGCCGGTCATTCAATTGCCGTTCAAAACTTTAATGAGAATATTTCTGTTTTGGTAATGCTATTGATTTACTCAGGATTAATCTGGATAGATGCACCCATTCAGTATGTGATTGTTGGCTTCGGTATAACCGTCAGCATCATCATGTGGCTAGTGATCAAACGTCATGCCGCCAACCAAATAGAGTATGACTCAATGCACCTTATCGGCGAACACAAGCACTAGACAAGCGCTAAAAAGGGTCTTAAGAAGATCTGAGCAAAAATAAGCAATAAACACTAAGCTATTAGATGTTTTGGAGCACTGAACGTGCCAGGATTAAATCACGCCAAAGCAAGGACTTGTCTTGCGGTCTTGAAATTAAGTGGTTGAGATCAAAAGTAGCTACTACTGGAATTTCTTCCAAACCCTCTTCTGCAAATCCCAATACTGTTTCTCTAAGCTGCGGAAGTGGATCGCGCTCACCAGTGAGTTTTTGAGCGTTTGGACCGCCAAAT
>CAIYZI010000692.1 GCA_903930665.1 uncultured beta proteobacterium | reverse complement strand
ATAAATAGATAAATAGATAGATCGAATAATTAATGAAACAAATCTTAGTAGGTTTTCATGCAGTACAAGCGCGTTTACGAGTAGATCCAGATAGTCTTAAGTCTGTTTATTTTGATCCAGGTCGTCGTGATCGGCGGATGGGTGACTTTTTAAAACAAGCCGAAGAAATTTTAGGTGATCGATTGCATGCTGCCGATGCCGAAAGATTGCATAAATTAACAGGTCATGATCGCCATCAAGGTGTCGTTGCATTAGCTGAAAAGATGAGTATTGCACGTAGCATTACTGAGGTGATTGAGGATGTTCAGGGTAGTGGCGCTAAACCATTGTTCCTGGTCTTAGATGGCATTACCGATCCTCATAACTTCGGCGCTTGCTTGCGTGTGGCTGATGGCGCTGGTGTTGATGCGGTAGTCGTTCCAAAGGATCGCTCTGCATCTATCAATGCAACAGTGAGCAAAGTTTCAAGCGGCGCTTCTGAGGTCATACCAGTGATAACCGTCACCAATCTTGTTCGCAGTATGCGAGAAATGCAAGAAGCTGGCGTCTGGTTGATTGGTACCGATGATGAGGCTGAAAAGTCCATTTATGATTTAGATTTAACGGGTCCTATTGGTCTTGTCATGGGTGCCGAAGGTGAGGGTATGCGTCGCCTAACCAAAGAAACTTGTGATGAGTTGGTTCGCATCCCAATGCAGGGAGCTGTTGAAAGTTTGAATGTTTCTGTTGCAAGCGGAGTATGCTTATATGAGGCATTGAGGCAGCGTTTGGTTAAAGCCGAAAAGTAAGTCGAATCTGGAATAACGCTACCTCAACATCTTATAAGGGGTATCAAATGAAATGCAATGTTGGACATACTGATCGCGTCATTCGGATGACGCTTGGCGTGACCCTAATGGGTCTTGCTAGTTATGGAATTGTTGGCGCTTGGGGCTGGATTGGCATTGTTCCGTTTGTTACAGGCGCCATTGGAAATTGCCCGCTCTATTCCTTGTTGGGTATTAATACCGCTAAGAAATAATTAGACCTATTTTTGTAGATTCAGTTACAAAGATCACATCAAAGTAAAGGCGGGTATTAATGCCCGCCTTTTTATTTGGCCAAGAGCGCTTCTAGCTTCTCGGTATCGATACAGAAATTCCGAATTCCTTCGGCTAGCTTTTCGGTAGCCATTGCATCATTATTTAGCTGCAGACGGAAGTTAGACTCATCGAGTTTCAGCGCAGCAATGCCTTCCGATTCTAGGGCGGCTTTTGCATTCATTGCATCGAGTTTCTTAATCACTGGTGAGTCGCTTGCATGCAGTTCGCCAAGTAGCTCAGGGCTGATTGTGAGTAAATCACAGCCGGCCAATTCAAGAATTTGAGTGGTATTCCGAAAGCTAGCACCCATAATTTCGGTATTGATACCAAAGTGTTTGTAATAGTGAAATATTCTTTTCACAGAAGTAACCCCGGGATCATTCGCTCCGCCATTATTGGCATCACTCCAATTGGATCCCAGCTTAGCCTTATACCAATCTGTAATACGACCCACAAATGGCGATATCAGGGTTGCTTGAGCAGCGCCACAAGCCGCAGCCTGAATTAACGAGAACAGCAGAGTCATATTGCAATGAATGCCATCTGCCTCGAGCTCTTTTGCAGCTTCAATACCTTCCCAAGTTCCCGCGAGTTTAATGAGAACGCGTTTGCGATCTATCCCATGGGATTCATAAAGGGCGATGAGATGCCTGGCTTTTGCAACAGTGGACTTGGTGTCAAAGGAAAGTCGAGCATCTACTTCAGTGGAAACACGTCCAGGAACAATTTTTAAAATCTCTAAACCAAAGGCTACCAAGATGTAGTCAACTAAGTCTGTAGGTTTCATGCCTGGGTGGCTTGCTTTTACAGAATCCACTAGATGCTGATAAGAACTTTGCTGAGCAGCTTTGAGGATAAGCGAAGGATT
>CAIYZI010000691.1 GCA_903930665.1 uncultured beta proteobacterium | reverse complement strand
TTAATAGCTTTTATCTCTATGATTTTCCGGCTCAGTTTAGGAGTTTAAAACTTAAGGATATTTATACATTTAATACGATACAAGGCGTAGATGTTTATCCTTTTGATTCTGAACATTGGAGTACTGTGCAAGCTCCGGCAACTTGCATGAAAAGGCAGATTAAACTATTTCAAGAACCTTGGAGCTTTTATAGGGCCAATTACAATTGGCAATTTCAGAATAATTTCGCTTTTGGAGCTGGGAATGGAGGGCCATATAATGGATTTGCAAGTCCCGCAGGCAATAGCAATCCGAATCTAATTATTATCAGAAGTCAAAATAACAACCCAATTGTGCAATCGCCCCTTAATTCGACGCAGATTTTTCCGGCGGGAGTGCCCGTTTCCTTTCCACAAGCAAATATTAGTCGAGTGCAAAATATTCTGATTACGACATTTGATAGCAATGGCAATACGGTAAATGTAACAGATGATGGAAATGGAAATCTTATAGGGCCACAAGTGGTGTCACCAAGTACGATCTCATACACCACAGGAGCAATTTCAATTACTTTTAACGTGGCAATTCTTGCCGGAGCGCCAATCCAGATTCAATATAATCCATCCCAGATGACAATTCCGCTATCGATTCTATTTTATCAAAATCAATTCACTTTGCGACCCGTTCCCATAGGCGGCTTTACTATAGAAATTGTTGCTTATAGATTGCCCTCGCAGGTGCTTTTAGGCACTCTAGACCCTGCAGATCCTGACTATGCAGGCGTGCCAGAGCAAGCCGAGTGGTGGGAAACACTAGCTTTTGGGGCGGCGAAAAAAATCTTTGAAGACCGTCTGGATTCGGATGGTATACAACTTTGTGACAAAGCTCTTGTAGAAAGATATGCGTTAAATGATACGAGAACATATGCGCAAATAGGTACACAAAGGATACAGACAATTTTCTCAGATCAACTAACGCATAATTACAATGGTGGCGGTTGGGGGTGGGGAGCTGGCCAAGGATTTTAATTTAAAGAGATGTAAAGCGGCTTTACATCTTCGATTATAATAGGAGAAATATATGAGCTTCGATCCCAACGTGCCAAATACCGGCCAAACTTTAGGGCAGACCAAAAACCCTATTCGAAATAATTTTAATTCTTTAAGAAGTACTTTGGCACAAGATCATATTGACGTGAATGCAACGGGTGCAGGCAAGCATACTGTAATACACTTTCCAAATGCTGTGAGCACTTCACCTGCAACTTTATTAAATGAAGTAGCATTATATTCAAAAGATATATCAGGGACTCCATTTCTGTTTTATCAAGGACCCAATCAAATGGCGTCGGCGCCAGATATACAAGTTACGACGGGATTGTCGCCGCAATCTTTCACTCCGACATATTCAGTTCCATCTATCTTGATTTCACTTTTCATTGTTCTGGCACCTGCAGGAATGCACATTCTGCAAATAAAGCTGCTATTCTCTTTGATGTGGCCTTTCACATCATTTCCTTCTTTTACATAGTATGCAGTGTTTTCTGTGAAAACTGCGCAAGGTGGAGCACAAACACAATCTCCCCAATGAACTTCTTGCTCAACACTGACCATGCTATCCCATGCTGGAAGAGTTGACATTTTGTAGTTATTTGTAAATAATTACTTTTATTATTTAGGATACTAATTTAAAGACAAGTAGTTACAATCTTATGATGGGGTTTTGGGGTTTTGGGG
>CAIYZI010000690.1 GCA_903930665.1 uncultured beta proteobacterium | reverse complement strand
GGTGTCAACTTGATCGTGACCATCATTAAGATGCGCGCTCCTGGCATGACCATGATGAAGATGCCAGTTTTCACCTGGACAGCGCTTTGCACCAACATTTTGATTGTCATGGCTTTCCCAGTATTGACGGCGGTACTTGCAATGCTATCTTTGGATCGTTACGTCGGAACCAATTTCTTTACCAATGATCTTGGCGGCAATGCCATGATGTATGTGAATTTAATTTGGATCTGGGGTCATCCTGAAGTTTACATTTTGGTTCTGCCAATTTTCGGTGTGTTCTCAGAAGTCGTTTCTACCTTTAGTGGCAAGCGTTTGTTCGGCTACACCTCAATGGTCTACGCCACAGTGGTGATTACCATCCTGTCTTATTTAGTATGGTTGCACCACTTCTTCACGATGGGTTCCGGGGCAAGCGTGAACTCCTTCTTCGGTATCACCACGATGATTATTTCGATTCCTACGGGAGCTAAATTGTTTAACTGGTTATTCACGATGTATAGAGGGCGTATTCGTTTTGAGCTCCCTATGTTGTGGACAATCGCCTTCATGATTACCTTTGTAATCGGCGGTATGACGGGTGTTTTGTTAGCGGTTCCTGCTGCTGACTTCGTATTGCACAACAGCCTATTTTTAATCGCTCACTTCCATAACGTAATTATTGGCGGCGTGGTTTTTGGTAGCTTGGCTGGTATTACTTACTGGTTTCCAAAGGCCTTTGGTTTTAAATTAATCCGCTTCTGGGGCATGTGCTCCTTCTGGCTGTGGACGATTGGTTTCTACTTAGCCTTTATGCCTTTGTATGTATTGGGCTTAATGGGTGTAACACGTCGCTTAAGCCATTTCGAAGATCCAACACTGCAAATCTGGTTCGTCATTGCAGCGATTGGTGCGGTCATGATTTTCTTGGGAATCGTGTGTTTTGTCATTCAGATCGTTGTCAGCATCTTGCGTCGTGAATCTCTTAAGGACGTTACAGGCGATCCTTGGAATGCGCGTACTTTGGAGTGGTCAACCTCTTCTCCGCCGCCAGACTACAACTTTGCATTTACACCTAAGGTGTATGAGTTGGATGCTTGGGCCGATATGAAAAAACATGGATATGTTCGTCCAGAGACTGGATTTAGAGCAATTCATATGCCAAAAAATACCGCTGCCGGTTTTGCGATCGCTAGCTTTAGTGCTGCCTGCGGTTTCGGTTTGATCTGGCATATGTGGCTTTTGGTGATTGTGTCCTTTGTGGCGACACTTGTTGCAGTCATTGTGCATACCTTCAACTACAAACGTGATTACTACATCCCTGCAGATGTTGTTGCGAAAACTGAAGCGGCTAGAACAGCGCTATTGGCGAGTCATGTCCACTAATTTAAATACTTCTACCACTATGAGTTCAACTGATACCAGCTCTCGCTTTTATGTTCTAGAGGCTCATCCCGAAAACGGATCGCTTTTGGGTTTCTGGCTTTACCTGATGAGCGATTGCCTCATCTTTGCGTGTCTATTTGCAGCCTATGCTGTCTTAGGCCACAACTATGCAGCAGGGCCATCAGGAGCAGATTTATTCAAATTGCCTATAGTTGCCTTGAATACCGCATTGCTGTTGCTGTCTTCCATTACCTATGGTTTTGCAATGCTTCAAATGCAAAAAAAGGATTTGAGCAAAACCATCAAATGGTTGGCAATCACAGGGCTATTGGGTGCCGGCTTTATTTTCTTTGAGTTATCTGAATTCAGTGAATTGATTGCTGATGGAGCGGGCCCTGGACGTAGCGGATTTTTAACATCATTCTTTGCGCTTGTTGGTACCCATGGTTTGCATGTAAGC
>CAIYZI010000689.1 GCA_903930665.1 uncultured beta proteobacterium | reverse complement strand
ATGATTCAGCGACATCGTTATTTCGTTCTTGCGCAAATTGATTCAAGCCAGTACCAATGATTGCTGGTACGATATCAATTGGCAAAACACCGCGTTTCTTATAAGTTGCAGCACCGAATGCGTCGAAGTTAGCCCATGCTTGCGCTAATTGGGTAAACGAATTAATAGGGGTTACGCCGTCACCATAAAAACGGAAAGGTCCGCTATTAATTTGTGCTTGCAAATACTCAGGGCTGTTTGGATTATTACCAACAACACCAGATACGATGTTTAACAAAATATCTGATTCAATAGCAGTACCAAGCTCTTGAGCAGCAGCCATACCGAAACGTTCCATATAATCACGAACGTTAAAGATAAACTGTTCATCGGTGTAGCCAGCAGAAACGTTCTTGGCTTGCGAGCAAATCAATGATTGCAAACGTTGAACAGAAGGTTGTTGAGTAATGACTAAACCATCATAAGAGATAAAACGAGGTGTTGTATCGAATGTGATGACATCGCCTAAGTTTCCTTTGCGGTCATTAAATTCTTCAAGAGATTTATTAGAGTTAGCTATGCCCCAGAATTCGTTATCTAGCCAAGCTAATTCGGATTTAATATATAATTGTACGTTCTGTAAAATATTTGTTGGAATGTTTGACACAATAAATTCTCCAAAATATCTGGAGCTGACTCACTGTATCAATAAATTACCTCTTAGATGAAAACATCTTCTTGAGGTCTTTTACAGACAAATTATGATCGTCAACACCAGCATTTACCGAAGATTTCATTTGTCCAATAGGTTGTTGAGCTGATTTATCTTGATTCATCGCTTCTTGGTTAACCTTGATTGAGTTACTCAAACTAGCTAGTTTTTGTTGAGCTAATTTAGGCTGCTCATGCAATAAAGTTAATATTGAACCCATTTTCTCAGGGTTCTCAATTAACTCGTTCATAATAGCACCAGTATTTTCTAAGTTATTAGCCATTTGCAATAACTTCATTGTACCGGGTTGGCTATAATCAAGATCGTTAAGCTTTGTCTCAAGCCCAGGATGATGTTGTTCGGCAGCCTGCATTTTACTTACAAACGAATCAACAAATTGCTTATTATGGAAATCTGTTGCTTGCTGTTGTAAGTATTGCGGAACTTGCTCAGCAATCATTCGCTGGATATCCTCATGATTCATTTGAGGCATACCACCAAATGTACTTGGCGCAGCTTGGGCTTGTTGCAGTGCCTGTGCTGGTGCCTGTTGCTGTTCTAATTCCATGCGTGCCTCCTGTTTGCCTTTTTCATAAGCTTTCGACCGTTCACGCGCCACAATCTTTGAAACTGTAGCTTTATCTAACACATTATCTGCGTTGCTTACCGGAACACCTTCGCTTACAACTGGCTCAACAAGTTCACCCTGCAAATCAGTATCTAAACTATCAGTCATTGAAATCCTACCTTTTGACGATTTTGTCGGTGTCACCGTTAATAGCAACGCTTCTCGATGCGTAGACTCGGCCATGTTTTCGTGTGGCGACGTATATAACTATTATTGTCACATTAGTTTATTTATTTGTCAATAGTGACAATCTTATCTAATGTTCTACCCAATGTAATATTTTTACAGGCTCTAATATCAGGATTTTGTATTACCCAACACTCGCCAGTTTCGTTGATAAAACAAACCCACATGAGATTGTCTTCTATTCCATAATCAATCAAGAAATGAGCTATGGCACTTCCTTTAGAAGTTTCTAATGGCAGAGGAGGGTTTAGCTGCAAGATTGTCATTTCTTTTTCTTCTTTCCACTCTCGCGTTCCTTTTCGAGTGCTATTGCTATACTTTGCGCCCTGGGGTGCCCGTTATACTCCAACTCCTTTATATTGGCACCCACATTTTTTTTACCCGGTTTAAGCGGCATTATTTGCAATCCTTTTTACCTTTCTTTTCCATTTTATTCATCATCTCTTTATCTTGCTTCTTGTCTTTCTTCATCATATCTTTTTCCATGGTTTTGGCCATTTTCTTTTTCTCTTTTTTTGAGAGT
>CAIYZI010000688.1 GCA_903930665.1 uncultured beta proteobacterium | reverse complement strand
CCCCGTGTGCACGATCCAAATTAAACCCAAGCTAATTATTTTGGGTTTTTACACAGCCTCGACCCAAAGCGGACTTTGGTGAACCTATCCGAACTTGAGTCAGGGTCTAAAAGTTTTGATTGCGAATTCAACTCAGCTGACTATTGGGCTAAGACTTATCGCCACTTATGGGAAAGTACCACTTACCATTCCGAATTGGCATAAACGCCCCATCATCTACCCCTACCTCTTTGGCAATGATTCGATTTAGTTCTTGATTCAGAGTAAAAATCAGTTCGCCATTCTTTTTCATATCAAGGGCTAAATTGTTTATTTCCTCAGGATCATTATGAAGGTCATACACCTCAAGATCATTATTAGAAGTTAAGGCTTCCATAGAACCCGGTATGTTGAAACGATCTGGGGCAAAGTATCTCGAAAGGCGGTAACGACCATCAAAAACACTTCTAATTGAAGTGCGTTTTGAGAAATTCGGCGGATATTTCATTAGCATTGTCAGCTGCTGCTTTGCATCTAACGAGCGATATTGCTTTGTATCTATTGTGAGGGCAGCCCAATTAACATCCTGATAGGAGAGCATATCAAAGTTAAAAAGTGTTGAAGAGCGAGCACTGTCAATTGCTGCAGATTCTGGCTTTTTTAGTAGGCCAGAAAAATCTACCCCTTTGAGCCCCATGCTAGCTCTTTTACGAGAAATTGGATCCTTACCAGTTAAACCAATTATTGTAGGTGCAATATCCAGCTGGGAAGTGAGCGCTTCACACTCAACCCCACCTGGATATGCGGGATGAACAATCATTAAAGGGATATGATTTTGCTGTTGATAGGCGGTAGTTCCTTTGCCTCGCAATTGATGATGACCGCCTAGTTCACCATGATCAGCATTAAATATGATGATGGTATTTTTCTCCATATCATTTTGTTTCAGAATATCGAGCACCGCTTGCACCCGAAGGTCGCAGTCACGGATGGCATTAAAGTAATAATCTTGTAAGGCACGCCAACGCCGATCCTCATCAGGCCATACACCGACCATTAAATCTTGAATTGCCTGATAAATTCGTTGGCCATTTGGCCTACCAGGTGAATTTAATGATTGACTTCTAGTTGATGGCAATAGAAAGTCCCAAGTGGCACTATAAATTTCATCTTGAGGTGCTCTAGCAATATTCATTACGGCAGATTTACTTTGAATATTCTCTCCAGGTAGATCTGAATTGAAATACATCACATCATGGGGGTTAACAAAATTTACCGCCAGAAACCATGGCTGACCTTTTACGTTTAGCTCTTTAGCCTTTGTTCTAAACCAGATATTAGTTGAGGAAACCGTGACATCATCATAGTGATAGCCACCTAGAGTTGTATCTGTTAAATCACCCAAACCAAAATAATCATTAAATCCATAAGACTTAATAGTGTCTTGGTATTGCTTCAAGGGAACATTAAGAGGGTCGGACGTAAGGTCCATATTGGAAGAAAGATGCCACTTACCTTGGTAGGCTGAGTAGTAGCCCAATTCAGACAAGCGGTGTCCTATCGTTTTTATTTTGGTTGAAAGGCTTTGCTGCCAAACATAGTTCAAATTATCAAAAATGCCGGTATGCTGAATATGCTGACCGGTGTACAAAACTGAGCGAGCTGAAGAGCAAACCATTCCAGCTGTTTGGTGATTCAAGAATGTCACGGCTTTTTTCTTAATCGCCTCTCTTGCAGGAACCGGGAAGGGCCATTTAGGGAAAAAATGTTCTTGGTCAACCAATATATAGAGTATGTTATACCCCGATGGCGGACTCTCAGGAGGTTCCATCGAAAAATCTGAAGAACTAATAGTGTTTTGAGCGGCCGATATTTCTGGTACCAAGGAGGATCCAAGAAGCGCTGCGCCAGAACTCAATAATGCTCTACGTGAAAGACTTTTAGGCAAATCACTATTTGAACTCATTATCTTCCTCATGCATTTAGGGGCTATCGATGAAGAAAATGTTAACCTATTTTGAATTTCATAGCCTCTTGAAGGACTATTAATCAGTATAAGAGCATGTCACCAAGATATTTTTCTCTAAAACTCTATTTTGCTATTTATTTTGGAGGCTTTTTCGCTGCCTCCGTAGCATGTGCACAATCAACTGAAGTCGAAGGCAAGCAGGAGTACACCAATACCCATATTTTTAGCGACTATGGAAATATTCAATCCTCACAGCAGCAAATGCTGCTATTAAACGATAAGGCGCCACTTCCATTTTCAATCTTTGGCAGCATCCAGAAATGGACTACTGGGCCCGCACAAAATAATCTGCTCACCCAAATGGCACAAGGTCTTTACAAAATTAACGATGAATGGAAAATTGTCGCCAGCGAACTGTATCAAAAACAGGGCAGCATCAATTTAAGCAATACTGTCTTGGGCTTAAATTACCAACCCAATAAAGATTGGAGTATTAACAGCTCAGTAGGAGCAGGAACAGGTGATCTTTACACTTATAAATATTCCCTACTATTCTCACCAGAATATAAACTACCGATTCAAGATGGCGGGAGAAAGATACTTTCCACATCTGTAGGATTCAATTATCAAGAGTTTGCGCTCGGAAATTTTAAACAAATTGTTCCCAAGATTAATTGGCAAATCAGTGAATATATGCCCCCAATCAGCGTAGGCTACGCTGTTGGTAGCTTTCAAAATGCGGGCACTACCACAACCAATCAATACTACCAACCAAAAACTATTAATGGGGCGATGGTGAGCGCTACCTTGCGCACAACTGATAGGTCTTTTTTGATTATTTCTTACTACCCATACAATAAAAATGTCATTGCGGGTTATACATCCGTACAAGATACCGTCGGGGCGTCCCTAAATTATAAGATTAGCGATAAGGTCCATATTTCTGCATTTAGCCAATATCAAAATACAAGAGGCGCAGCAATTGACTTGGCTTTTGGGGGAAGCCTTAACTTCGCTTTTTAGAATATGCCCATGAAGGGTTAATGTGAAACTGATGTAGAAAAGAGATTAATTACCACCACTCCTGATACTATCAATCCAATTCCAATTAAGGCGCCGGTATCAAGTTTTTGTCCGAGCCAAAACCAACCAATAATGCCGACTAAAGAAATGCCTGCACCAGACCATATTGCATAAGCAATCGCTAGTGGAATTTGATCAAGAATCTTCGATAAAGCAAAAAAAGATAAGCCGTAGCCCAATAAGGAAACTACGGTTGGCAGTGCCTTGGAAAATCCTTCAGTGTATTTGAGCGCAGTTGTAGCAATCACCTCAGTAATAATTGCAAAACTTAAAATAAGCCAAGCCATATCAATCTTTCCTTGTTTGGTATGTATTAAAGTAATGAATGCGTAACTCTGCCATCCATCATTGT
>CAIYZI010000687.1 GCA_903930665.1 uncultured beta proteobacterium | reverse complement strand
ATTGTTTGGCTGATACGCAAATTGCTTAAGATACGTTGCCCTTACAAAACGTGAAGGTGGCGTGTAATCAGCTGGCAATCCAAGTAAACCCCCACCCTGACCCAACTCAGTCACATTAGTCTTGCCAACAACAACAGAAGCTGTTGCTGTAGAGGTAAGGGATAAATAGTTACGCACATTATTGAGGTGCCAATCGTAAGTAGGTGAATTGGTTAATACCCCAGCAATATTGTCATGGATCATCATTTGACCTTTTACAAATTCCACAATGATGCTATCGCCACTTCGATCTGTTAATACATAATGCAACCAAGGTGGGGTTGGTACACCCTTCACCTCACTTGGGTCATACCAAACCTTGTATTTAGGAATTTCAGCTCGCAACTCTTTCACGGATCCGAACATTCCTAAAATAAAACCCCCAAAATTAATTACCGAAACATAATTTTTATCTTGTGGTGTTACGGTTTGATATTCGGTAAAACCAGGCAAAAAATTACCGCTAATAGCTAGACCTGCTTCATTTTGACCCTCTAAATATGCGGGAGATCCCCGCAAAACTCCAGGAGCGATAGCAGCAAATGCATATTTACTGGATAGGTTTGTGACGGGTAAGTTCATCGAGGCTGGAGCGCTTAATGAAATAGTGGTCCCCCTCGGATTCGCAGTTAGTTGCCACTTCATATCGAAAGCCCATTCCATGGTGCGTCCCGCCACAACCGAACCATCTTTTGCAATTAGATTAACGGCCGTACAAGCATCACTCACTAGCGGAGCAAATACCAAGGTAGCTGAAATTAAAGCAGCCACTATCTTACTGATCATTTTCTGTGTCACGATAGCCCTTTTAAATTGGTCAAATTTGAATCTGCAAACTATAACATTTATAAATTAATAAAATGGCTTCAATTTCATACCACCTATCGCCGCCTGATTTGGACCTTTTAGCCTATCTTCATGGCTTAGGCGGCCGTTGTCCCGAAGCTGAACTTTGAGAAAGTATCAAATAATTTATACATATTTTCTCTTTTGGTGGTCATGTTAATCTATCCTCGTGACGGAAATAAAGCCAAAAAAGGAAAGAATGACATCTTTTGCCAAGACCTTAAAACTTTTAAATACCCCTTTTATTCGACGTATTTATTTGATAATTAGTACTCTTTTCATTTCTCTGAGCCTGAGTATTCCAGCGCAAGCTCAAGAGAGGCCTGAAATTAAGTATGCTCAAGTGAATGAGGTGAAATTAGCCTATTACCTCAAAGGCAAGGGAGAGCCCCTAATCTTGATTATGGGTTATGCAGGTACCTTGAGCGCATGGGATCCAGCCCTCCTTGATGAGTTAGCTAAGAATAATCAACTAATCATTTTTGATAATCGCGGTGCTGGACTGTCTACCGATACCAAAGAAAACCATACAACCATCCCACAGATGGCAGATGATGCAGCAGGCTTAGCCAAAACGCTCGGGTTCAAAAAGGTAAACGTTTTAGCCTGGTCAATGGGTGCACGAATTGGGCAGCAACTTGCTATCAGACATCCAGATCTAATCAATAAAGTCATTCTGTGTGCCCCAAATCCAGGTGGCAAATATCAGATTGCTATTTCTAAAAAAGTTGGCGAAGAGTTAAATAATCCAAGTCTTTCGCCGATGGAGAATGTCGAACTGCTATTCCCAAACACACCAGAAGGCAAAGCAGCCGCCAAGATTGTAGTTGATAGATTTATGGCAGCAAAAGCAGCAGGCACCATCCCTGATGACTTTGTCGTCTCTAAAGAAACCAAGATACGCCAAGCTCGTGCTCGCACAGTGCTATGGGATGCAGACAACCAGAATTACAAGGATTTAAAGAACATTAAAGTTCCCGTTCTAGTTGCTGATGGTCGAGAGGACATCATCGATAATCCTAAAAATTCAGTCGTTATTGCCAATCAAATTCCCTTTGCTTGGTTAGCTTTTTATGATGGCGGTCATGCATTCTTATTTCAAAGCTATAAGAAATTTTCTGAAACTGTGAATGTATTCTTGCAAAAAGACTAAGTAGCTAGGCTTACACAATAATTAAAATACCTCTTTTTTAAGAGTGCTTCTCAACTATTGCTGGGACCCATTCTAGACCCCCTTGATTAATACTTCATCATCTCTTTAAGCTTCTTTTATTAAGGTCCTAAGCTGATCAATGTTGGAAGCAAAAATTATCTTCGTAATTGTGTTGCTTCTTATAGAGGAAGT
>CAIYZI010000686.1 GCA_903930665.1 uncultured beta proteobacterium | reverse complement strand
GCTTACATTGAACCAGGCTCGCCTTGGGAGAATGGCTTTTGCGAGAGTTTTAACGGCACTCTAAGGGATGAGCTTCTCAATGGGGAGATCTTCTACAACCTAAAGGAAGCCAAGGTTTTAGTCGAGCAATGGCGACAGCACTACAACCAAGTAAGACCCCATAGCTCACTGGGTTACAGGCCGCCAGCACCTCAAGCAATACTGCCTAGAATTACTCAAATCCAACCCAGTTATATGCAATGATTTAATATAGAAAGACTCTCACTGGTAGTGGTACTAAATTGACAGCAGTTCACTTCGTGCTAGCTACGCACTACCCACTTTGGGGGCGCACAAGAACGTAATGGGGGTATTTTTGTGGGTATTTATTAGCATCAGATGATAAAACCTCTATTAATCAAGTGGTTAGAAGATGGTTCGAATCCTCTCGTCCCGCCAGAATCTATTAGATTCAAGTACTTAGAAGCATTTATAGCAAATGAATAAGCCCCTTAATTGGGGCTTTTTTATTGCCAAAATAGGCATGCTCACTATGAGGGTAAGTATGACGTCTGATGTCTCTTGAGCTACTCTGCTTACATTTCATTTCTAAAAATATCTCGCCTTCACCATATTAGATCTTTGCTAGAGCCTTGATGAGGATTTTGTGTGAATACTCATGAAGCTTAAATGGTAATCATTATCATTTAGAATGAATTCGCCTTGCGTTGCTAGGGATGGCCTTTTGCGGTGTTGAACAATTAAATAATGTGGATTCGCGATATGAACTCTGGGATGGGTGTGGTGAATTTATGGTTGAGTGGTGGACTGGTTATTCAAGCAACGGCGTTGATTTTGCTGGGGATGTCTATTGCATCTTGGACAGTAATGGTAGTGAAGGGCGTATTGATCTATAAATCCAAGAAGCAGGCAAAACAATTGAATGGTTTTTGGCATAGCCCAGACTTAAATGAAGCTCTTGAGGTGCTCGAGTTAAAACAGCAAGAAGATAATCCATTTAAGTCCTTAGCACTTGAAGGGCAAATTGCCATGCGTCATCATCGGCGCACCGAACAGCACTTGCATGATTCACTGGATTTAAATGATTGGATTACCAGTAGCCTTAGGAATTCGATAGATGATGCAAAAGAGCGGTTTGGTTCAGGGCTGATTATTCTGGCATCAATTGGATCTACAGCGCCATTCGTTGGTCTCTTTGGCACTGTTTGGGGCATCTATAAAGCTTTGTTAAGCATTGGTGATGGTGGAATGTCCAATATTGATCAGGTTGCTGGCCCAGTAGGAGAAGCCTTGGTGATGACTGCATTTGGTTTGGTAGTTGCCATTCCCGCTGTTCTTGGATACAACGCCTTGCTAAGGAGTAACCAATTCATTCTTGGAAAGCTTAACCGCTTTGCTTACGATTTGCGCGCATTTTATGTGACTGGAATCTGTATCAAAAATACGGAGGAGCTTAAATGAGCTTTGCAAGTTTTGACAGCAATGAGGATCAGTTTATTAACGAAATCAATATGACTCCATTTGTAGATGTCATGCTGGTTTTATTAATTATTTTCATGATCACTGTCCCAGTTTTAAAACATGCTGTCGAAATAGATTTACCTCAGGCCTCTAGTAAAGCAAAAGACCATCAACTAGAGGTATTGAGCTTAAGTGTTGATCGGAATGGTCAATATATGCTCGATCAGCAGAGCTTAGATGAGGTCGGATTAAGCAATGAGTTGCAAGAGATCGTTAAATCAAAGCCCCGAACTGTGCTGCATATTTACGGTGATAAAAAAGTTGAGTATGACCATGTGGCTAGAGCAATGAGCATTGCGCATGCTGCTGGAATTGAAAAAGTTGGTTTTGTAACTACTCCAAGGGAAAAATAATGAATTCAGAGATGCAAAAGCAAGCCCTTGAAAGTAGCAAGAAGGTTCTTGGGGTGTCGGAGCACAAATTTACCAGTGCGGATCTCTTTGGAAATACCAATTCAGTATTGATAGATCATCGTGGGGTGATGTATACCTTACGTATTACTCAATTTGGAAAGTTGATACTGACTAAATAGTAGTCAATGTTGAAGTCCATCCATCAGTCTATCTTCATCCGCATAGGATTCACGGTCTTTGTTTTGCACATACTGATTTTGGTGGCGATGGTTTTATTTGGGTTGAAATTTGCGAGAGAGAAGCCGAACTCTATTCTTTCAGGAAATGTGATAGAGCTTGAATCAGCGGTGATATCAAAGGTAGTGGCTCATCGGCTTACTGTTCCAAAAAACATTCCTCAAGCTTCTGAATCCATCAGGCAGGAATTTGATGATGGGTTAGAGCAGGCTAACGAGATTTCAAATTCTCCTGCGGCTGCGCCCATTTTGATGTCATCAACCGATTCAATAATTTTAAATAATCCTGAGCCACCTTATCCTATTTCTAGCAGAGAAAACGGAGAGCAGGGTAGGGTGCTACTCAATGCCTGTGTCACCCAAGAAGGCGGTATATATAGTTTGGAGCTGTCTAAAACTTCTGGGTATCCAGCATTGGATAGGTCTGCCTTAAATACTGTGCGCCTGTGGAAATTTAATCCTGCTATGCGGAACCATCAGCCGACTCCCGCTTGCTATCGTTTGCCCATCAATTTCGTCTTATCTTATTAGCTGAACTTCTAACAATCACTCATGATTCCTATTGACAATAGGAATCATTCTCATTAATATTTATCCATCGAGCTATTCTATTGGCTTTTTAATATCACAGCCCGCCGCCGCTAGCTAGTGTTTTTTACTAACTAGAGGTTCTATGCATAACCGGTTAAAAATTCGCAAACTTGCGTTGTTAATGGCTTTTACGTGGGCACCATTGGCTACACAAGCCCAGGTGGTTGTTGAAGAAGATGGCAGTGTTTTAAATCAAAAGCAGGGCGAGCACTCTCAGGTTGATCGGGATCTAAAAGAGGTTACAGTTAGCTCAACTCGCTCACCTAGAAAAGTCGATAACGTCTCTAACGTGGTTACCGTGACTACTGCTGAAGAAATTCAGGAGTTAGGAGCACGTAACATTGGAGACGTATTTAAAGATTCCCCAGACGTAACTGTCCCATCTCAAACTGGTCGTTTTAGTTTAGCTGTTGGAGGGCAAGGTAGAGGCTCGCAGGAAAGTATCAATATTCGAGGCTTGCAGGGCAATAACGTTTTATTGCTGGTGGATGGTATTCGTGTCCCTAACCAATTTTCATTCAACGCATTTCAGGCTGGCCGTGGAAATTTTTTGGATGTAGAGGGATTTAGAAAAATTGAAGTGGTACGAGGCCCATCATCAACCCAATATGGGAGCGATGGCTTAGCTGGCCTTGTCAATTTCCAAACCTTTAATCCCACAGACTTTATGAAGGATGGCGAAGATAAGGGTGGTTTTGCTAAAACCGGCTATTCAAGTGTAGATAATTCAACAAATACAAGTTTTGGGTATGCGGGTAAGAATGATGATACTCAAGCGATGGTGCTGGGTAACTTCCAGTCTGGGCACCAGTATCAGAATCAAGGCTCTAACTATTCAACTGGTTCAACACGCACCGCGCCAAATCCTGCGGATTACGGCAACTGGTATGTTTTGTCAAAGGGGCTTGTGGCGGTAGATTCAGCTAACAAGCTTGGTATTACTTATGAATCCCAAAATGTAAATCAAAATGTCAATAATCTATCGGACTTAGGGATGGGTGGCGGCTGGGGTCCAAGAAATGTGACAACCTCTACCGCCTCCGATACAACAACCAGAAATCGAGTTTCTGGTGAGTGGGATCACAAGGATGAGGCTGGTGAGTACATTCAAAAAGCCAATGTAATGTTGTACCTACAGGATGCATCTGTTACTCAAAATACTTTTCAACAACAAAGCGGGTCTTTTCCGTCATCTTGGCGATCCCGAAACAACACGTATTCTCAAAACACTACTGGCGTAAATGCAATCTTAGAGAGCAATTCCACTGCCTTTATTAATCAGCGTGTTACTTATGGAGTAGATTGGAGTTCTTCAAGTATCTCCAGTCAACTGAATGCCTTGGGGAATGGATCATCGCTCACTCCTGCAGTTCCTGCAACTTATGATTTAGGCGGAGCGTTCTTACAGAGCGAGATGGAGTTTGGTAGTGTTAGCGTGATACCTGGGGTTCGATATGATGGGTACTCCATTAAGCCAAATAATGGCCCTTATCCGACAAATAGTTCTTCAGCACTATCCCCTAGAATCGGGGCGGTATGGAATTTGGTACCAGAGTTTAGGCCCTTTGCAAACTGGGGAACAGGTTTTACTGCTCCAACGCCGGATCAAGCTCTATCAAGCTATAACCCGATTGGTAGACCCGGGCAGTACTATCAACTCGTTCCAAGTCCAAATTTAAAACCTCAAACGGGTAATGGTATTGAGCTTGGTACTCGCGGTCGACTTAATGCATGGAGATATCAAGTATCTGGATATGCAAATAATTACAGTAATTTTATTTCTCAGATAACAACTCAAGGATCAACCTTTAGCCGCGCCAATCCAGCGATTTATCAATATCAAAATCTTAGTAATGCATACATCCATGGCTGGGATGTGCGGACTGACTGGGCTTTTGCAGAAGGCTGGCAAGCAAACGCGGCTGTGGCATATAGCAATGGCGAACAAATTCAAAATGGTATCTCAACCCCTTTAAATACCATTCAACCCTTGCGGGGGATTTTGGGGCTGCGCTACGATGCCTCTAATTGGGGTGGTTTCGCAAATATGGTTTGGAACCAGGGAAAAGCTGCTAGTACAGTGAATTTTAATAGCAGTAGTGGTGGGACCCAAAATCAGTTTCTCAGTCCTGCATCAACCATACTCAATCTCACGGGGTATTGGAAGCCAACAAAACAGTTGACCTTTAACTTCAATTTAAACAACGTATTTAATACCACCTATTGGAATTGGTCAGGCGTTCAAGGGTCCGTCACT
>CAIYZI010000685.1 GCA_903930665.1 uncultured beta proteobacterium | reverse complement strand
ACGCAAGAAGTAAAGAATGAACATCCCGCACCATTTCCAATTGCATTGGTTGAACGTGCTATTTCGAGTACAAATGCTGAAATCATTTTAGATCCATTTATGGGTTCCGGTACTACTGCTATTGCGGCAAAAAAATTAGGAAGAAATTTTGTTGGTATAGAGTTATCCGAAAAATATATTAAGACATCACAAAAGCGTCTTAAGTCATTTCTTATGGAGCCACAGCAAGAAACTAAGGAAAAGAAGTTAAAGCAAGAGGGGTTATTTGATTAAAATACCTTTTCAGTGATTTCAAATAAGTCACTTAAATTATTTTTTTTAACCCTTAATTTAACGCCGTGATTATGATTAGTTCTTGCATCAAAATCCATAACTATCGCTCCTTTAAGGAATAGTTTTTCTAAATTCTCACTCTTAAATTTGCTGTAAATAATTGCATCAGTAAATTTATAGTAATGCTCACCATCAACCTGTTTAGTATCGCAATAGCACATTAAAGTGTTATCAAGTTTTGCAATACAAATCTTTTCAAACTCAGCTCTTATCCAATAAGTTGGCATTACATTTTGATAATGAAGAGTTCTTTTGTTTACATCATCCATCCATTCGCCCAAGTTATTGTAGGTTTTTGATAAATCCTTAGCATCCCTTTTAACAAAGTTAGGGTTGTAAACAAAGTTAATCTTATCTTCTGTTAGTTCAATCCTAAAGCCTCTATTTGTATATTTGTGCCCATAAGTTGTTGAGCTGAACCTCATCTCATCATATCCGTATTTCGTCCCAGCTTTTTGATGTTTCCAGCCAAGTGATTTAATTATTTTTGGTACAGATGCACTTGGTAGTGGTTCTTTATGAAATAAGGTAATAAAGCTGCCTGTCTCATTTTTTTGAGATTTAAGTTCAATAACACCTAAGTCAGGGAGTTGTAAATTATTTTCTGCGACACCAAGTAATGCTTCAAGTGTATTGCCTTGATTGCCATCATTGCCTTGATGCGTTCCTTTAAGCCATTTACCTTTATTGCTCTCTAATACTTCTTTAACTTGTTGCAAAGTAAGCATAATTACTCCTAATTTATGCTTACCATCTTACCAACTTATTATTATCAATATTAAAACCAATTAATTAATAAATTAATGCATTAGAAGACGCCCGTTAAATCATCAGCATTTATTTAATTATTTGTTTACTGTTAAAATTGCAATACACATTGTGTAACCGCAATCTCGTTAAGTTATTGATATTGCATAACTTTTAGGAGGCACGTAGCTATTGGGTTTGCTGTTCGTAGTTACACAAAAGTTACACACTACTATTTTTGGAGACGTAAGTGATTGAATATAAAGAGAAAAAAACTTACGTTGTTATTGAGTGGGAGTGAGAAATAAGCTGGGCATATGTCCTGCTTATTAACTTAGGTGAGTATGAAAGTTCTTAGCCTCATTCCACCGATGACGCAGTTAAATACGCCGTATCCTTCTACGGCTTATTTAACGGGTTTCTTAAGGTCTCGAAAAATAGATGCTGCTCAGGAAGATCTCGCGCTTGCCTTGGTGTTGAGTTTCTTTACTCCAGACGGCTTATTTGAAATACATACCCAAGCCTTGGTGCTTCCTGAAGAAGAGCGTAGCGCTAGCGTTAATTTCTTTTTAGATTATTTTCAAGACTATCAATCCACCATAGCGCCAACCATTGCATTTTTGCAGGGTCGCGATAGCACTTTGTGCCATCGAATTAATGGTCGGGAATTTTTGCCAGAAGGTCCACGTTTTCAATCGCTTGATGCATATGATGATGAAGATTCTGGTGATTCTTTGGAGTGGGCGTTTGGAGCTCTTGGATCTCAAGATAGGGCGCGACATTTAGCAACGCTTTATTTAAATGACTTATCCGATGTAATTAAGGATGCAGTTGATAATCGTTTTGAATTTGTGCGATACGCAGAATCTTTGGCGAGCAGTCAGCCAAGTTTTACGCCTTTAGCGCTTGCCTTGGATGCAAGACCTACATTACTAGATTCGCATCTTCAAGAGCTTACCCTCCATGCCGTAAATAAACATCAACCAGATTTGGTATTGCTATCTGTACCCTTCCCTGGGGCAATGTATGCAGCATTACGTATCGCTCAAACCCTTAAAAAACATTGCCCTCAAATAAAGATTGGTTTGGGTGGTGGCTATGTGAATACAGAGTTGCGTGAGCTTAGTGATCCCCGTGTATTTGAATTCGTGGATTACATTACTTTGGATTCCGGTGAACGCCCGTTGCTAGCTTTGATTGATTATTTAGAGGGCAAGCGATCTATTGATCGTTTAGTGCGAACCTTTATTTGTAATGACAAAAAAGAGGTGCGATACATCAATTGGCCTGAGCTTGATATTCCATTTGAGGAAGTCGGTACAGCTACATGGGATGGTTTGCCCCTTGATTCTTATCTTTCTTTGCTAGATATGCTTAATCCCATGCATCGTCTATGGAGCGATGGCCGTTGGAATAAGCTGACAGTGGCTCACGGTTGTTATTGGAAAAAGTGTAGTTTTTGCGATGTCACACTAGATTACATCTCTCGCTATGAAACTGCTTCGGCGAGTTTGTTGGTAGATAGAATTGAGGAGATCATCGGTGAAACAGGGCAGACGGGGTTTCATTTTGTAGATGAGGCGGCTCCACCCAAAATACTAAAAGCGTTAGCCGAGGAATTAATTCGTCGCAAGGTGATCATCTCTTGGTGGGGAAATATTCGCTTTGAGAAAACCTTTACCCCAGAGTTGGCGCAGTTGCTGGCAAAGAGTGGGTGTATTGCGATGTCTGGTGGACTTGAGGTTGCTTCCGATAGATTGTTAGCCCTTATGAAAAAAGGCGTGACGGTAGATCAAGTGGCGCAAGTTACTAAAGGATTTTCAGATGCAGGCATCTTGGTGCATGCGTATTTAATGTATGGCTTTCCTACTCAAACCGTTCAAGAGACTGTGGATGCTCTGGAGTACGTGCGACAGTTATTCGAGAATGGCTGTATTCAAAGTGGCTTCTTTCATCGATTTATTTGTACGGTGCATTCTCCAGTAGGGAAAAATCCTGGGGAGTATGGTGTGCAATTAGTCCCATTACCCCCCATTACTTTTGCTAAAAACGATATTGCCTTTATTGATCCAACAGGCGTTGATCACGACATGCTTGGGCATGGATTAAAGAAGGCAATTTATAACTTTATGCATGGAATTGGTTTGGAAGAGGATGTTCGAGTTTGGTTTGATATGCCAAAAAAACAGTTGCCCAAACCCTCAGTTTCTCGTACTCAAATAGCGGCAGCCTTGTATTCGTCAATGTGATGAACTTGATGTTTTGTATTTAAATCTGCTTGTGTACAATAAATTTACCTTCTCTCCATAGGCAATATCCATGAAGCTTTCACGTCGTACCTTCATTACTTCGGCAGCATTGGCGCCGGTAGCTTGTGGAATTCCCCTATCTTATGAGCATGGCACTCCAGTCACTACACCAAAGCCATTACCTATTATTCGGCCACCTCAAGTTGGACAGGAGTGGACTTACATTAAGAAGGATGTATTTAACGGTAAGACCTTGGAGGTTATTACTGAGCAAATCGGAAGTGTTGGCCAGAGTATTGTGATTAATCGCGCAACAGCTGATGGCGGGCAGCTTCCAAGCGAAATCCAAGGGCCGTGGGGAACGATTAAAACCGATCCACAATGGCCGCACTTAATGGAATTTAATCCTGGATTACCCCTTTGGCCGCTTGAGCTATCGGTGAAATGGAGTAAACAGTTTGATACGAAGTACGTAGATGCCGGCTATCCTGAATCAAAGCTCGGTTGGCAGGAATATATGAGCGTCCAAGGCTGGGAAAGTATTGTTGTGCCAGCTGGTGAATTTATTGCCCTGCGTTTTCAAAACTTAATTAATTTTGAAAGTAGTGATCCCAATAAAGTAGATTGCATTCGCAAAGAAACCATTTGGTTTGCCCCTCAAATAGGTCGCTGGGTTGCTCGCGAGGCTTCTGGTTCTTATCAAATACAAGGGCAAGTAGGGCCAGTTATTCTTGAAGGTAGCTATCAATGGCAGCTTGCTTCTTACAATTAAGACTCAGACTGCTTTTATTAATGCTAACAGTGGCAATGCTGTCGGTATCTTGCATTTCTTCTCAGCCTTATCCATCAGGTCAAGCACTTCCTCAGCCCACCGTTGCACCCGCGGTTCGGCCGCCGAAGGTTGGTCAAGAGTGGGTCTATGAGATCCGCAATGTATTTAATCAAGAGCTAGTAGACGTTGTGACTGAAAGAGTTATGTCGGTTGGCCAACAGGTTCGCATTCAGCGCAGTGGAGTAAAGGCAGGCCCGCTCCCTGATGAAATCCAAGGGCCATGGGGATTTGTCATTCAGGATCCTCATTGGAGTCCGCCACAAAAGTTCCAGAATGCACTGCCCTTATGGCCTGAACAATTAAAGGTGGGTTGGTCAGGGTTTTATCGCACCCGCTATGAAGTTTTGGGATATCCAGACAGCAGTTATTACTGGGGTTTAAATATCTCAGCCATCGAATGGGAGAGGATAAAAGTCCCCGCTGGTGAATTTACCGCCCTGAAGTACCACAATGAGGCGCCTTATTTCCAAAGCCCCGATATCTTTAGGTTGGCTAGCATGCGTGAAGAAGATGTCTGGTTGGCTCCTGAAATCGGTCGCTGGGTCATTCGTAGGGGGTTTGGCCGCTATTTACTTGCGGGAACCCTCTGGCAGAACGCTTACTGGGAAGATTATCTTGAATGGAGACTGGTCTCCTGGAAGTAAGTTTCAAGAGTTTTGAGCTTAACGCTTAAAATCAACGCATTATTATGTATACCGTAAAAGAACTTTTCCCCACCCTTCAAGGCGAAGGTGCGCACGCTGGTCGTGCTGCAGTCTTTTGCCGTTTTGCTGGTTGTAATCTTTGGAGTGGGCGCGAAGAGGATCGAGCGAGCGCTATATGCCAATTTTGCGATACAGATTTTGTGGGTAGCGATGGTTTCGGTGGTGGTAAATTTGCTACTGCTAATCAGTTGGCTGAGGCAATTGAACTTTCTTGGAAAAGTACTGGAGCAGGCCCTCAACAGCGTTATGTAGTCTTTACTGGGGGCGAGCCACTGCTTCAGTTGGATAAAAACTTAATTGATGCTTTGCATGTAAAAGGCTTTTCTGTAGCTATCGAGACCAATGGAACGATTAAAGTTCCCGCTGGTATTGATTGGGTCTGTGTAAGCCCTAAGGCCGGATCTGATTTAATAGTGCTTCAGGCTGATGAGCTTAAGCTGGTCGTACCACAAGTAAATCACGAGTCCTTGGAAAAGCAGATGGCTCGTTTTGAAAAGATGGATTATCGAAATCGTTTTCTGCAACCTATGGACGGATTAAATCTAAAGGACAATACAGAGTTAGCGGCAAGTTTGTGTCAAAAACGCCCTTTATGGAGGTTAAGTGTTCAAACCCATAAAGTGATTGGCATTCGTTAAGCGCAGCACTATTTATAAAATTAATATTCCCATGACCTCATCAGTGATTTCCATAACCCGTCGCCTTGAATTTGATTCAGGACACCGCATTCCCAATCATGGTGGGCAGTGCCGACATTTGCATGGTCATCGCTATGCCATAGAAGTTACCTTAACTGGTGATGTTGCCGATCATCCTGGTAAAGCTGATGACGGAATGGTTCTGGATTTTGGCGATATCAAGCGCCTTGCAAACGAACATGTTGTTGAACCTTGGGATCACGCTTTTTTAGTGGCTAAAGAAGATATTGGATTGGTCGACTTTTTAAATTCACTGCCGAATCACAAGACTGTCGTTATGGACTATGTGCCCACAGTGGAAAATCTTGCTGCTGCAGCCTTTGGAATTTTGAAACCGATTTTTTCCCAAGCATTTGATGGGCGTCTTGAGCTCAGTTGCATCCGCTTATACGAAACCCCAAATTGTTGGGCTGACGTTACGCATTCTTAAGTCATGCAAGCCCAGCTTGACCTTAAATTTATGCAGCAGGCTCTAGAACAAGCTAAATTAGCTGCTCTTGCTGGAGAGGTTCCGGTTGGGGCAGTTCTTGTTCGGGATGGTGAAGTTCTATCCCAAGCTTTTAATAAACCCATTTCCAATCACGATCCCAGTGCTCATGCAGAGATGCTGGCATTACGAGCAGCCGCTCACCAAGATGGAAACTATCGCTTACCCGGAACTACCTTGTATGTGACCTTGGAGCCCTGTGTAATGTGTGCAGGTGCCCTGATGCATTCCCGTGTTGAAAGGGTGGTTTACGGTGCGCCAGATCCAAAAACAGGCTCTGCTGGCAGTGCTCTTGATGTTTTTTCTGTTAAGCAGATTAATCATCAAACCCGTATTGAAGGCGGTCTAATGAGCGAAGAATGCGGGCAAGTATTAAAAGATTTCTTTAAGGAGCGTCGGTGAAGCGTATTCATGTGATTGCTCCGTCGGGAGCGAGTTTGGATGAATCCAGCCCAGCGGCTGGAATAGATTGGTTGAGTGGCCAAGGTATTACCGTTAAAAATACCGAGTGCCTCAAGCGAGTCCACCAACGTTTTTCTGGAACCGATACACAGCGCTTGTCAGAGTTAAATGCCGTTGCTCAACTGCCCCCTGAAGATCTTGTGATGGCAATGCGTGGCGGCTACGGTTTACATCGATTGCTGCCTGATGTTGAGTGGGATGCTATTGCTCGAGCTGTAGAGCAGGGCTTGCAAATTTGCGGGCATAGTGACTTCACAGCTTTCCATTTGGGTTTGCTTACGAAGACGGGCGCTATTTCATTATCTGGCCCTATGCTCAATTATGATTTTGGTCGTCAGGCTATAGAGGGTGAGGCGTCTAACCCCAATCACAAAGAGTTTATGTGGAAGCATTTCATTAATGCTGCGCGTGAACGCACATTAGATTGCTCGGTTAGTAGCCCGCAATCCTATTTAGGTGAAAAGACCGCGGGGGAAATTTCAGGGATTTTGTGGGGCGGTAATTTGACTGTCTTAACGAGCATGATTGGCACGCCATTTTTCCCTAATCATGAACAAACCCAAGGCGGTATTTTATTTTTGGAAGATGTTAATGAACATCCTTATCGCATAGAGAGGATGCTAATGCAATTAACGGATTCAGGAGTTCTTAAAAATCAGGCTGCCATTTTGTTGGGCGGTTTTTCAGCCTATCGTTTGTTTGAGGGCGATAGGGGTTATGACTTGGCAAGTGCGATTGAAGCAATACGCGCTCGCCTCTCTGGCAATATACCTCTACTTACCAATCTTCCTTTTGGCCATCAAGCCGATAAGATCACTTTGCCGGTTGGGGCACAAGCGGATCTTACCTACGATAAAACTGGCTTTCAGCTTAAAGCCAGTTGGTAATCTATTTAAGCCTCAAAGCTTTTCAGTAAAAATTCAGCTCCACTATTAAGTCCTAGTGCCTTAGTTAGAGTTGGCAAAGATTCTGCTAGGGATTTTTCCAGTGTCCAGGGTGGGTTGATGATGAACATTCCGCTAGCTTGTAAGCGACGTTCTCCCGGGGAGTTTTCTACCCGTAATTCTGTATGAAGCCATGAGCGATTATGGGCTGTTGCAATCTTCTTCATTCGAACAGGCAAGTCTGCCGCCTCACGCCTAGAAAGGCAGGGGTACCATATTGCATAACAACCTGTAGCAAATCTTTGCAATGCTTCATTCATGGCTGTTTCAAGATGGCGATAGTCTTGTTTATCTTCATACGAAGGGTCGATTAAGACTAGACCTCTTCTGCTTGGCGGTGGCAATAACCCCTTCAACCTTGCGAAACTATCTTCAGCATAAATATCGATTTGCTTGGCTTGCTTAAGCTGGCTAATGTTGTGACGCAAAATATC
Source organism: uncultured beta proteobacterium (assembly GCA_903930665.1). Taxonomy (GTDB): domain Bacteria; phylum Pseudomonadota; class Gammaproteobacteria; order Burkholderiales; family Burkholderiaceae; genus Polynucleobacter. Next base: position 1,067 of record CAIYZI010000685.1, on the reverse strand, counting down.
AATCTCCTTTGGATGCAGCTCAAAAAGTTTTAAGCGATCCTGCGGCCTTAAGAGGCTCGCCAAAATAAATGGTGAGCCTGGGTAGATTGAGAGTTTCTCGCCTATATTTTCCGCTTGAATTAAATCGAGGTAATGTTGGATGCTATTCGGAACTAAATTGCCTGTATTCACAAGTTCTTTAGTGAATTTCTGCAACCGAAATATTCCACCATCTGCCTCTTTACTTACTGCTGCAAATCCATCTTCAAGGCTATAAATTCCAGCTCCTGCGTGGGTGTCAATGATGGTGAGTGCGCCTGGTTTTTCTTGCAAGTAATCTACTAAATGAATCAGTGTCATGTGTTTGAGAATATCCGCATGACTACCTGCGTGGAATGCGTGTCTATAACTAAACATAATTAAGCAGCTTTTTTGCCTTGAGATTTAGTGAAGAAGAATAAGGTAATGACAATCAGTGTGGATGAAGCAAATTGCAAGGGTTGATTGAGATCTAAATCCATTTTTTGCGTGAGAAGAACATATAAGCAAAGCAAGCCGCCAAGCGCTATGAAGCGTGGCCAAGCTTTATTGGGGCTGAGCGATTCTTCAGGAATGTATTGGGAAATTTTGGCGCCTAATAATCCACACCAAAACCCAATTCCCGCGCCAGCCAATACATCGGTAAGCCAATGGGCACCCACTCCAATTCGAGAAAGACCTACAAAAGCTGCCAATACGAAAAGTGCTAACAAAGGCTTGCGTTTTTCTTTTGGGCTAGCAAAGAAGATTGCGCTAGCGACTGCAAAGGCCGTCAGGGTATGCCCTGAAGGCATGGAGTTTTTCAAAAGGGCATCACCAATTCTGAGAAAGTTGTCTTCACTTAGAACGCTAGCTGGCCTTGGAAGGTTAAGAAAAGGTTTTAGTATGGAAATGAGTAATCCGGATATCGCTGCCGCAAAAATACTGGCTGAGAGCAAGCGAGGCGCCAGCAATAAGAGTGGGAAGACTATGGAGAAAAGACCCCAGCCATTTCCTAAATATGTCAGCCATGCCCAAAGTGTATCGGGAAAGAATTGCGTGAAGTGATT
>CAIYZI010000684.1 GCA_903930665.1 uncultured beta proteobacterium | reverse complement strand
ATGCGATAGTTGATCGCAGTTGATCCCATGCTCCAGGCGCGTGGCCCTGACCAATCACCTTGTACTTTGACACGTCGCCCAGCAAAAGTTTCGACGTAGCCTAATTGTTTGGTCCGCTCTATTTGTTCGTTCCAATAAATAGGAACACGTTTGTATGTGTTACGATACACACGGTGTATCATCTTGGCTTCGTCTAACGTCATAGGTATCAGATAATCAACACGAGCAGTGACCCTAAGACGTGGTGCGCTTGTTCGATACTGAAGAGATAGGTTCCCGACCTTGCCGGACTTCCTGAAATTCTTGGCGTTCTTGTCAGTCTCTTTGTTCGCCAGCATCCACTGATAGTCGACGTGACCGATCTTCGCTCCCATGAACGAGTGAGCATCCTCGCCGGGCAGGCAGAGCTTCAGCATCACCGGGTCGCGGCTGGCGATGGCCATGAGTTTGAACTCCTGGCCCGCCGCGTCGAACTCAACCAGGGTGTAACCCCGCGGCGGCTTGACGATGCGTCGGTACTTGGCCTCGCGCTTCTCTTGGTGCAGAGCGAAGCCGATCTGGCGTTCGTCCTTGTTCTTGCCCTGCTTGGATGAGTAGGTCATCCGGCCTGAGTAGGTCCCGAATACGCGCACAAGCGGATGCGCCCGGCCATCCTCGTTGTAGAGCGCAGACTTCTGCGGCGCGATGGCGAACTTGGTGTCGCAGTTCAGCGCCTCGCGGTAGTCGCGAAGCACCTTGGCCCGTGGATCGATGAAGGCCAACTCGTGGAGCACTTCTTTATCCGTGGAGCGGGAAACTTTCTCAGTCTTCTTGCTTTTGTTCTCTTTGTAGACGGGAAGCTTCCAATCATCAAAGAGCAGTTTGCTCAATTGCACTGGGCTCTTGGCGATCTCTTTGGTGACACCGTGCGGCGCGAGCACTTTAAGCGCCTTGGCTGCGTTCGCTTTGAGGTGCGCCGACAGTTGCGCCACTTCGAGTGGATCGATGATCAGCCCGTTTAGATTGGACTTGGCCATCATCTGGAGCGAGCGGGCTTCCGTGATGGCGACGGTCTGCTGACGTAGGCGCAGGTCGTTCCAGAACTTCTTGGCTAGGCGAAGCGTGAACGCGCAATCCATGACGTTGTAATCATGAAGGTCTCGCAGCTCGTTCGGGTCTGTCGTGTGATAGTTGATTTCCTTTTCGTACCCGGCGAACTTCGGGAAGAACTCCGGCACGGCTACCTTGAGCGAATAGCTTCGTTTGGTCCGACCGCTCTCGTCGTATTCGGGCTCAATGTCGAGGTGACGCCACAAGAGCATGGCGTCGAGGAACCGGCACTGGTCAACGAGCTTGTGGTCCGGTTCGGGCAGGAAGGCATAGAGCAGCGAGATATCATAGACGGCATTCCAACCAACCAGGATACGTCCTTCGTCGAGAGCCCACTCAAGCATTTCTCGAATGCGAGCGGGCTGAGGGAACAGGTCTCCGTCATGACGAACATCACCATCGTTTCGCCATAGCCAGACGAGCGAGGTCGCCCACATTTTTCCCTTCGCCGCGCGCCATGGCTGGAGCGCGTACTCAGGGATATCGCCCGAGGTCTCGAAGTCGAAACTAGCATAGTCATTGTCATCCCAGCTCATTGATCAGCTCCACCAAAACGCCAAGCACGAAACAAATGACTAGCGCAGCGTGCTCGTGCGTCATCACTTTGCTTTCGGTTTGATAAGGACAGCGGCCCCTCCGGAGCCGACCCGCATCAGGTACAGATCGGTGCCCGGCTTGACGGCATAGAGATTGCCCTCAGGGTCTTCCCATACGTCGCTGACGCCTGGAGCATCGCACTCCTTGCGCCGCAGCCAGCCGAAGCTCTCGGCCCGGCCAGTGACAACCCTCACTTCCTCAGTCATGCCATTACCTTGTAGGTTTTCTTGACATAGCCCAGCGTGGCGTCCCCGCGCTGATGCTCTTTTATCCAGGTGCGGTAGGTGCCGCAACGCTTGCATGCGTAGTTTCTCGCGAAGCGCTCGGCCGCCAGCTTCTGCGACTGGTCTGATACTGCTATACTTAAATTCAGCCAGTT
>CAIYZI010000683.1 GCA_903930665.1 uncultured beta proteobacterium | reverse complement strand
CTTCTCGGGATCGGGATCGGGATCGGGATCGGGATCGGGATCGGGATCGGGAGAATCTGCAAACCCTTGTTCGCATCTGTTTGCATCTGCATGCAAATGCAAACATTCCCCATCATCATCAATCGGATCAGGGCATTTGCTAACAAGAGCGCGGCCTTTTTCCCATTTATTCATCATAAGGTATCGTTTGCCTGCCACGGCGTAGACACGTACGAGGCCGGACTTCTCGCACTCGGCGATCCATCGTTCAACGTCGGCGTCACGAACCTTATCAATCATTAACGGAAATAATTTAGCTCTCAAAAGTTTAGGGGATGCCTCACAACGGCCAAAATCATCGACCGTTACTATCAAATGAAAAAAAGTAACACGCGCCTGCCAACTGATTTCGTTCATTGGCTCGCTTTCAATTATCCCTGCCCTGAGCCATCTATTTGGCATTACAATCTCCATTTGATAAAGCGTATTTAGTCCAACCAAGGCACTGTTCATAAATGTCAGATTTTGAAGAAACAGACAAATCCTTTATCTTACCTGTGTGATAATAAATAATTAAACAGCTTGGTTCTCCTTGGTCATCTGTTCCAATTAAAAATATAGTAAACCTTCCTGTTTTTATTAATGCCTTAAAACATCTGTGTTGACCTTCGGGAATTCGACCATTTTTAATTGCTGTATCATGCTTAAATTCCATTCTTAAAAAATGTCCATTAACCTCTACTTCGCCATCAATATCGGTTGGTAATATTTTTGGATTAATAAATGCACCTTTAAGCCAGTTATAAACCATGGGCATTTTGGATATAAGAAAACTTTCTGGGTTCCTAATTCCGCATTCATAACATGCATCTATAAACTTCATCACACGATCCTGTTGAAGATTCATAAAAGAACGCCCTCGTCTATTTGATTTCCAAACACATTCCATCCATCAAGTTTGGATCTTCCAAATAGTTCTAAATATGGGCCAGGACTAATTTTTTGAATCATTTCCCTTATTTGACGTGGTTTTGCGCTATGCTTAGTCCTGTCAAAGCTTCCCCAAGACATTAACCCCCTGTGTTGAGCTGTAAGACCTCCCTTGACCGCTAAAAGCATAATCTCATGCGAATTCCTCCAATAATTACCAATTCCCATTTGAGGCTTTACCCAAACAAAAGAGCTTTTGAACTCAAATCCCCATGCTTCAAATATTTTTGGGCATTCAAATAAAAATCCGTTGGTTGTCCAAAGATGAAGGTGACACTGGTCTGCGGCAAGTTGACTAACTGGAAGATTGCAAATATCTTCTATTGTCATTGTATCATAATGGTTGTCAGTCGCAGCTCGCGTGCCTTGATTCCCGTATTTCCAAGGGGGATCGGCATATATACATCCAAACTTTCTTCCATCAAGAGATCTTAAATCAGAAGTTACTCCCTCTATATTATCAATTACAACAGGTTGAAATATTTTTTCATTCCTCTTGGAGTCTGATATTTGTTTGCAAAGAGTATTGATTTGTAAATGTCCACTTAAGGAGACATTTTCCTTGTTTTTGAAAATCGTGATATATTTGAATGCCTGCTTTCTATCAAAAGGAAGTTTGCTTTCAATCCAAGGAATCCACTCCCCATGCTTCAATTCAGCTTTCTTTTGAATTAAAAGATCCCCAATACGGAGAATTTTTTCTATTGAAAAATTAGCCATATCAAGAGCCTCTTTGTGTAGGATTGATATTTCACTTTCTATATTTTCAGCTAATTCCATAAACTCCTTAACCGCACTAGCCAACCCGCCCCCAAGTCGCATGGGTGGAAACACGTCTGACGACGGAGAAACCCCAAGGAGGCGGGCTGGCTAGTGCATTTAATGTTCATTATTCTCTTCAATTCCCTTTTGCCCTGCGAAAGGCTTAACCCATTATTTACCAAAAAGTCATCAAAAGTCCACGCAAAACGCATTTATTTCGCATTTTGTTCTAGTGGTGCAATATTTACTTGCATTAGAAATGCTTAAAAAAATGGGTTAGTTTTTATGCTCCATTCTCCATCCACCACGCG
>CAIYZI010000682.1 GCA_903930665.1 uncultured beta proteobacterium | reverse complement strand
GATGCCTTTATTGATGCTTATCTTCCTATTGTTGAGCGTCGCCACAAAGAAACCTTCACTCCAGAAGAAAAATCTTTCCAAGAATATCGCCGCGGTCGCTATGTCGAATACAACCTGATTTTTGATCGCGGAACAATATTTGGCTTGCACTCCGGTGGTCGCACAGAATCCATCTTAATGTCTATGCCACCCGTAGTTCAATGGCGCTATAACTGGCATCCAGAACCTGGAACGCCTGAGGCTAAGCTCTATGAGTATTACCTCAAACCACGCGATTGGTTAGCTTAGCTTGAACATTCCTAAAAAAATTGGCATTTTAGGTGGCACCTTTGATCCACCCCATCTAGGCCACCTCAAGCTAGCAACTCACTTTTCAAAAGTACTGTATTTGGATGAGCTACTGTTGATTCCGAGTGGTCAACCCTGGCAAAAGGACGCCAACATTACTCCTGCACAAACTCGACTTCAAATGACAGAGGCGGCAGGAATCGATTTAGCAAGAGCTTTTCTTTATCTGAAGATACCCACCAAAATTGGGATTGATGGCATTGAAATAGATCGTGCCGGCCCTAGCTACACGATAGATACTGTTAAAGCCTTACGTGAGCGCTTTGGATCAACAGCCAACCTCATTTTATTAATGGGGGCAGATTCCTTAATGACACTGCCTACCTGGAACTCCTGGAAAGATCTATTGCATTACGTCAATTTCGCGGTAGCCAGCAGACCGCATCACGATCTTAAGCAAGAATTAAGCTCTGAAATTACTAACTTGCTCAATGAGCATCAAGTTGCACAGCCTGATACCCTTGAAAAAAGCCCGTATGGCCGCATATACCTAGATGAGTCACTAACCATCAATCTCTCCTCATCAGAACTCAGAAATCGCCTTAAAACCGGTGTAAATGGCGCTGTTGATACTGACCAAATCCCTTCCCATACCTTGGAAATCATCACAAATCTAGGCTTGTATCAGTAATCAAGCTAAGATCCCCTTATATCTTACAAAGAACAACAGCAAAGAAAATATGGAATTACGTAAATTACAGCGCGTCATTATTGATGCCTTAGAAGATGTCAAAGCACAAGATATTCGGGTGTATGACACCACCAAATTAAGCGAGCTGTTTGATCGCGTCATTATTGCTACGGGTTCAAGCAACCGCCAAACACGCTCTTTAGCGATGTCAGTTAAAGAAGAGGTCAACGCCAAAGGCGGTGAAGTCATTTCCGTTGAAGGTTTAGAAACGGGTGAATGGGTTCTAGTAGATTGCGGTGATGCCGTGGTACATATCCTGCAACCTACCCTACGCGCTTACTACCAGCTCGAAGGTATGTGGGGTGCTAAACCCGTGCGTGTCAAACTTGCTGGAAGCAAAGGTCTTGCAAAAGCGAGTGAAGATTCTGACGACGACGAAGAATAAGAGATATCTGAATTCATCGGCTGATTAAGTCATGCGTTTAACCATCGTTTCTGTCGGTCATAAAATGCCTGACTGGGTTGCTATAGCCACCCATGACTATGTCAAACGTATGCCAGCCGATTGCAGTATTGAGATTAAAGAGATCAAGCCCGATCTCACTCCCGTAAAAGAAGCAGTCAAAATAGCAGCAGCCATCCCAAAGGGATCACGCGTCATTGCATTAGACGAGCGCGGAAAGGATCAAACCACCCAGAATATGGCCACTCAACTGGCTAATTGGCGACAGGAGGGCTTTGATATCACCTTCTTGATTGGCGGCGCGGATGGTCTTGATGCAAGCCTTAAACAAAGCGCCCAAGCAATGTGGCGTCTTTCTAGCCTTACCTTACCGCATGCCATGGCAAGAGTGATTTTGGTTGAGCAACTCTATCGCGCCTGGACGATTCTGCAAGGTCACCCGTATCATCGTGAGTAATTTCATTGATCTCCACGAAGCCGCATGCACTCCTTTATTTACCTCGCTTCACAAAGCCCTCGCCGCCAAGAACTTCTAAAACAAATCGGCATACGTTTTGAAATGCTGATTCCTGATCCACAGGAAGATAGTGAAAGCATAGAAAACCCTATTCCTAATGAAAAAGCGCGCATCTATGTAGAGCGTGTCACCCTTGCTAAAAGCAAAGCAGCTTTAGAGCGCTGGAGAAAGGCTAAATTGCCTTGGGCGCCTATTTTGTGCGCAGACACCACGGTAAGTCTGCCGAATTCACCTGATGGTGAGATTCTTGGTAAACCCTCCAATCCCCAAGATGCCGCCCGAATTCTTTCAATGTTAAGTGGCAAAACACATGAAGTCTTAACGGCAATAGCCATGACCATTGACCCCCTGAGTGCACCCCAATGCGTAGTGCAGATTTCTCAAGTGAGATTTGCAGAACTTTCAAGAGAACAAATTCAGGCCTACATAGATAGTGGCGAGCCATTTGGCAAAGCAGGCGCCTATGGCATTCAAGGCATTGGTGGAACTTTTATACCCGCTATAGAGGGCAGCTATAGCGGTATCATGGGTCTTCCTATTTACGAAGCTGGCCAACTGTTAGATCTAGCCAAAGTGACCCGTATATGAATGAAGAAATTCTCATCAATATCACCCCTCAAGAAACGCGAGTGGCATTGATTCAACAAGGAGCTGTTCAGGAGCTTCAGATTGAACGTACACGTCAACGTGGAATCGTAGGCAATATCTACCTGGCTAAAGTTGCACGCGTTCTACCAGGCATGCAATCGGCTTTTATAGAAATCGGGCTTGAACGCACTGCGTTTATGCACGTTGCCGATATCACTCAAAATAATCCACAAGCACAAATCGAGAAATTACTATTCGAGGGTCAGACCGTTTTAGTCCAAGTCTTGAAAGATCCACTGGGCACTAAAGGTGCGCGCCTGACGACCCAGCTTAGCATTGCTGGTCGTAACCTGGTTTACTTACCACCGGCTGGTAGTGACCCGGCCACAGCAAAATATATTGGCGTTTCACAACGCATCGATAAGACCGAAGAGCGTGACGCCATCAAATCACGGCTGGCTAGCTTATTAGCCGATGATGAAAAAGGTGGAATCATCGTACGTACTAGCGCTCAAGACGCTAGCGATACTGAACTTCAGCACGATATGCATTACCTACGTACAACTTGGGAAAATATTTATAGAGGCGTTCATCATCAAGCTGCTCCCGCCCTACTCTATCAAGACTTAAGTTTGGCAGAGCGCGTCTTAAGGGATGTTGCAGGTGAAGAAACTACGGTAATCCGCGTGGATTCTGCTGAGAATTTTGAAAAGCTAAGTACTTTTACTAAAACCTATATGCCTAATCTTTTAGGCAAACTGGCACTTCATAGAGGGGAACGTGCACTCTTTGATTTATTTGATGTCGATACAGAAATCAATAAAGCATTAGGACGCCGAGTAGATCTCAAATCTGGCGGCTACCTGATGATTGATCAGACCGAATCGATGACTACCATTGACGTGAACACTGGCAGTTATGTTGGTGCGCGTAATTTAGATGCGACCGTATTTAAGACTAATCTCGAGGCCGCGCAAGCGATTGCCAGACAGCTACGTTTACGCAATTTAGGCGGCATCATCATCATTGATTTTATTGACATGCTGGGTAAAGAGCATCAAGAAGCAGTACTACACGAGCTCAAGAGAAATTTAGAGTGCGATCATGCTCGCACCTCTGTAAGTGACTTCTCAGCGCTGGGCTTAGTCGAGATGACTCGTAAACGCACCCGTGAATCTTTGGCCCACATCACCTGTGAGCCCTGTCCGGCATGCGCTGGAAAAGGCGAAGTCAAAACAGCACAAACCATTTGCTATGAAATCTTGCGTGAAATTGTGCGTGAACATCGTCAATTTAATCCCCGTGAATTTCGGATTGTGGCGGCACCAGATGTAATCGATCTCTTCCTTGAAGAAGAAAATCAATTTTTAGCACAGCTGGGAGATTTTATTAACAAGCCAATCAAACTCCAGGCAGAAGGCAACTTCCGCCAAGAGCAATACGATATTGTTCTGAGTTAAAGAACGCTGTTAATTAAGCGTTTGAGAACTGAATACGATGCAAGTTAGCATACAGGCCATCGCGCTTGATTAAGTCCTCATGGGAGCCGCTCTCAACAATCTGACCATGCTCTAGAACAACAATGCGACTCGCATGCTCGATAGTAGATAAACGATGGGCGATGACTAAGGTTGTTCTTCCAACCATCAATCTTTCCAAAGCATCTTGTACCTGACGTTCAGATTCAGAATCCAAGGCGGACGTCGCTTCATCCAAAATCAAAATAGGCGCATCTTTATAAATAGCCCTAGCAATGGCTAGACGCTGTCTTTGACCACCGGAAAGACGATTACCATTGTCACCAATTAAAGTATCAATGCCCTCGGGTAACTCTTTCATCAAAGCACTCAGATTTGCAGCTTCTAAAGCCTCTATCACACGACCACGATCAATACCATCTTGTCCGACTGCACCATAAGCAACGTTAGCAGCGATAGAGTCATTAAACAAAATCACATCTTGACTCACAAAGGCAATCTGACGACGTACGTCAGACAAAATAAGCTCTTCCATTGGAATATCGTCCAACAATATATGGCCACTAGTAGGCGCATAGAAACGTGGTAACAAATTGACCAAGGTAGATTTACCACCACCCGAGGGGCCTACAAAAGCAACAACTTCACCGGGTTTTATTGCTAAATTAATTCCCCGCAAAGCATCTTGGCGACCTACCTCTTGTTCATAAGCAAAGCCTACATCCTCAAACCGAATGCCACCTTTTGCTTTTTGTAGAGGTTTCATATCTTGCTTGCGAGAATCTTCTTCCTCAACAGGCTCATCTATGAGCGCGAAAATCATTTCAGCCGCGGTCAGGCCACGTTGCAGGGGTTGATTGATATCCGCCAAATGTTTGAGCGGAGAAATCACCAACATCATTGCGGTAATAAAGGCCGCGAAACCCCCTACTGTTGTACCTTCGGTAGAAGATTGAAGTAAAGCAATTACCAAAACAATCGATAAAGCCATTGAGGCAATGAGTTGGGTGATCGGTTGATTAAGACCGCCAGCAACTGCAGACTTCAAGGCAAACTGGCGCAAGCGCTCCGCTTTTTCCATAAAACGACGCATCTCATATTGCTCTGCGCCATGTACCTTAACGATCTTATAACCCGCAGAGGATTCTTCAACGATGTACGCTAACTCACTAGTGAGGGATTGCTGCTCACGATTAAGCGATCGCAAGCGTCTATTGATCTTGCTCATGACAAACGCAATGATCGGAAGAATTACGAGCACGACCAAAGTGAGGCGCCAATTAAGATAAATTAGATAACCCATCAAACCCACAACCGTAAGTGAATCGCGTACCAGGTTAATTAACATACCCCCCATAATGGTCAGGACATTATTCACCTCAAACACCACGGCATTAATCAAATTGGAAGCAGAATTCTTTTGAAAAAAAGCAGTTTTAGCATGCAAAAGGGTTTGAAACATTTGCTCGCGTAATTTCAACAGCACGGCATTAATGACGCGCGTCAGCAGATAATTTGATAAAAATTGCGCCAAACTGCGCACTACAGCTAAGCCCACCAGAAAAACTGGGACCTGCCAAAGCTTGTTATTGAGCTGCCCTGTAAAGCCCCGATCAAGCAAAGGCTTCATCAGCGCTGGAATAGAAGTCTCAGCACCCGCCACGATGGCCATGGCCAATAAAGAGCCAATAATCAGGCCAATATGGGGTTTTAGATACTGAATTAAGCGATTTAGAGCGGTACGGTCAGGAGCATTCATATAATGAATTATGCCCACCTTATCAGTCATACTCATCACCCGCAATGAAGAGGCCAATTTAGGCGATTGTTTAGCCTCCCTAGAGGGGATTGCCCAGCAAATTGTGGTGGTAGATACCAATAGCAGCGATCGCACCCTAGAAATCGCTAAAAACCATGGTGCTGTGATCGCCCAACCCTCAGATTGGCCCGGCTTTGGCCCCCAAAAGAATCGCGCCCTTGATCTGGCTTCTGGCGATTGGATCCTATCCTTAGATGCCGATGAAAGACTTACGCCAGCCCTAAGAACCGAAATTCTGACGGCTATTCACCACTCTGCCCATGTGGATTGCTTTGCGATTCCAAGGCTTTCTTGGTATTGCGGTCGCTTTATCCGTCACTCTGGCTGGAGTCCTGATTATGTAGATCGCCTTTTTAGGCGTGGCACAGCTCGATTTTCAGATGATTTAGTGCATGAGCGCCTTATCCCAGATGGTCAGGTCGCTAAGCTTGAAAATCCGATGCTGCACTTCAGTTTCATGAATTACTCCCAAGTTCTCCAAAAAATTGACCGCTACTCCACCGCCTCGGCAGAGCAAGCCTTCGCTAAAGGCAAAAAAAGTAGCCCTGCAAAAGCTGTTCTCCATGGGATGTGGTCATTTTTCCGTACCTATATCGTACGCACAGGATTTCTTGATGGGGCGCAAGGATTGGCATTGGCAATTTCTAATGGTCAAGGCACCTACTACCGTTACATCAAGCTATGGTTTTTGCATGAAGAAGCCAAAAAATCTTCCGATAAAGGATTCACTGGCAAATGATTTCAATACTTTTGGCCACCTATAACTGGCCACAAGCGCTAAAACTCTGTCTGGAGTCTTTGGGCACCCAAACTGATCTCAATTTTGAAATCATCATTGCTGATGATGGCTCTACAAATGAGACCAAAGAAGTCATTGAATCCATGAAACACGTTTTGCCAGTACCCATCATTCACCTTTGGCAAGAAGACTTAGGCTTTCGTAAAACACAGATTTTGAATAAAGCAATTGCAGCGGCCCACGGTGACTATTTGGTCTTTCTGGATGGCGACTGCCTCACTCAACCAGACTTTGTTGCACGTCATCGTCAGCTTGCACAAAAAGGCTACCTAGTGACAGGTAGTCGCGTACTTCTCAATGCGACGCTCACTAACCAATTGCTTACATGGCCTCATTGGAATTTCAAACATTTTAGTGCGCACCTCCTAAGCTACCGCCTTTCAGGTGGTATCAATAAGTATTGGCCTCTGAAGTTCAAACTGGGTAATGGAGAATGGCGCGACTATAAAAAATTTGTCTGGCGCCGTATTAAAGGATGCAATATGGCTTGCTGGAAAGCCGACGCCTTAGCCATCAGTGGCTTTGATGAAACGATGACAGGCTGGGGTCATGAAGATGCAGATTTTGTATTCCGCTTGCAGCATCACCACATTATTCGTAAATCAGGATCCTGGTCTACGGAAGTGCTTCATCTATTTCATGCCATGCATGATCAAACGAACGCCGCTGAAAACGCGCGACGGGTTCGCGAAAAAATTCTAGCGAAAGCACTTTAAACACTATGAGCAGCTTTTCTTCCTTAAAACCTAAGAAGGTACTGTTTATTGCTACACGCCAAATTGGCGATGTTCTGGTTACCACCCCATTGATAAGCAAAGCTCGTGAGTTATGGCCTGATGCGCAATTTCACTTTTTGGGCTATCGCGGAAAAATGGATATGCTCAAAGGCAATCCGGATATTGCGAAACTTATTGAAACATCGGATCGCCCTAAATTTGGGGAATACCTATCGCTCTTCAAACGCCTGTTCCAGCGCTACGATTTGGCAATTGTTACCCAACCAAGTGATCGCGCCTACTTCTATGGTCTAGCGGCGGCCTTTAGAAGAATTGGCGTATTGGGTAGCCATCCCCAAGGATTAACGGAGCAAGATCAGGCGGAAAAGGCAGGAAAAAATAAAAGTGATAAACAAAATGCTTGGAAAAAAGCCATTTGCTTACATACCGTTGAGGTGGATTATTTCAAGCAACATGTCGTCACAGAAAAGCTTCGCCTGTTAGAAGTTTTTTATAAAAATACGCATGATCTTTTTAGTAAACCCATTTTTGTAACGCCACCTATTGGGCTGGCCCTCGCACCAGTGATTGCAGAACAATTACATCACCCTTATGCAGTCATTCACCCAGGACCCCTGACTGCCTACAAACGTTGGCCGTTGGCTTATTGGAAAACCCTGATTACTTGGCTTACCGAGCAAGGATGGCAAGTAGTCCTGAGCGCCTCTCCTGCCAAGCAAGATTTAGAACTCAATCAAGATATTCTTTCCTTACTTGAAGACAAAGTCAGAAATCAAGTCATTGATACAGCGGGCCAGCTATCGATTCCTCAAGCAGGTACTCTCATTCGAAACGCCCTGTTTTATATCGGAGTGGATACTTCAATTACCCATTTGGCTGCGGCTTGCAATACCCCCACAATCGCTTTATTTGGCGCTACTCCACCAACGAACTTTGGACCTTGGCCCAATGGATTTGTTGGCGAGCAACCCTATCAATTAAGAGCGCGCACTCAGACTGTTGGTAATGTCACCATTCTTCAAGGCCCTGGAGAATGTGTTCCTTGTCGCAAAGCGGGATGTGAAGATAAAGCTAATAGCCGTAGTGAGTGCTTGGATCTTTTAGAACCCGCGCAAGTGATTCAAGCAGTTCAAGAAACAGTTCAGAGAATCCATCAGCGCTAAATGCGCGGTAACTTAGTAACCCAGTAACTCAATAATTAAAGCAACTGAGCCTACCGTTACCGAACCTAGAGATACTGAACCTGAACTACGTTTGATTGAGTAGGGCTCACTTGTTTAGAAGCCAGGATTTGATTAAGGCTATACAAACAGGCATCATCAGGATAAATGCGCAACTCCTCCGGAAATTGCATTAAGCACGCGCCACTACTCGTCGTTACCGCTGCAGTCAACGATAAACCCTTTACCCCGTCGGTACTAGGCACCACAGGAACTCCCGGAGCCCCAGGCCCTAACTTTGGATCCCTCACTCGATTAGACATCAAGTAAGGGTTAATTTGACTACGCAACATTTTCAGATCAATCCCAGCATGCATGTTGACATGAAGGTTACGAGCAAATCGCATACGCGCACCAGTAATGTTCATCACCGCCTCGGAAACTACCCGCACTCCTCCTGAAAATTTATCAGGCGTGATATTCACCTTGGCAATCAACAGCTCATCTTCTTTTAACCAAGAGCGGTTGGGCTCATACACCTCGCTGTAAAGCGTTACCTCCATTGCAGCAGAGCCATCATCAACGGTAGCAATCATCATGCGGCCGCGTTGACCTGTAAGCATTCGTGCCGAAGTAATAATTCCAGCAATCAATTGATCTTTGCCTTCAGTGACCTTAGACAAGGGCTGACGAATAAAGTGTGCCACCTCATCGCGATAGGCATCAAACATATGTCCTGTTAAGCACAACCCTAAAGAGGTCTTTTCTTCTTGAAGCCGTTTTTTCTCCGACCAAACAGGTTCGCGCACTAACTCTGGTAAATGACGATCTGCCTCACCGGCAGCTTCAAACAAACTCACTTGATGAATAGATGCTTCAGCCTGCTCAGCTGCTTCAATAGCGCGAGCTAATGAAGCTAATAATGTAGAACGAATATCGTATAAGTTTCCACCTTTCGGTACGCTATCACGATACAAGCTATCAAATGCACCTGCGCGCATCAAGGCTTCAATAGCGCGACGATTCACTTGACGACGATCTACCCGTGCGCAGAAATCAAACAAATCCTTAAAGGGCCCATTAGCCTCTCGCTCTTCAACGATCGACTCAATAGCCGCCTCACCTGTACCCCGGACTGCACCCAATCCATAGCGCACATGACTGATGGCAGAATCCAAAGTAGCATCAGGCGCTCTAAGTGGAGTGAATTCATAAACACCAGTATTAATGTCTGGAGAGAACACACGAATTTGATTTGCCAATCAATCGTCATACAGAATCTTAACCTTATCGGTGACATCCATCGCGAGCGATAATTTGGCCGCCATAAATTCGTCTGGATAGTATGCTTTTAACCAGGCAGTCTGATAAG
>CAIYZI010000681.1 GCA_903930665.1 uncultured beta proteobacterium | reverse complement strand
TCCTATAGTTCGCGTGCTAATGATTCGTATCTCGAGTCGAAGATTAAGACACAAATGATTTTTACCGATAAGCTACCATCAAACTCAATGGATATTGTGGCTGAAGGCGGTAATGTTTATCTGATGGGTATGCTTACGCAAAACGAAGCTGAGCTCGCTAAAAAAGTTGCAAGCAATGCCAATGGCGTAATAGATGTCTATGCATACTTTGACATTATTTCTGAAGCAGAAAAACTACGCCTTGAAAAGCAAGGAAAAGCAGATGATTCACAATCAATCTCTCCACCAAAATACCAATAAATTTTATAGAGAAGATTGGATATGAATTTTTTGTGGCGACATGCGAGAGATACTTTTGTGGTTGCCCTTTTCTTTTTCGCAGCGCTTAATGCGCAGGCAATAGAGACTGATGTTGATGCGCGTGCGTTAGTAATAGCAAAACAAAATGCTTGCTTAGGTTGTCATTCTGCAAATAAAAAAATTGTTGGCCCAAGCTTTCAAGATGTTGCTGCGAAATATAAGAGCAACCCTAATGCGAGCACGTATTTAAAAAACAAAATTTTTTACGGGGGCGCGGGCAATTGGGGCGTGGTGCCAATGCCAGCTAACAACAAACTAAGTGATTCTGATTTATCAATCTTGGTGCCGTGGGTACTGCGCGGCGCGCCAAGTCCTAATTAATCGCAAATAGTTTTGTAGTGAATACAGCTGGTCGGCCTAGAAACCAAGACCAAGCATCATTAGAGTGCTTCAGGTTTGCTTTTAAGGCGTAATCAAAGTCAGCCCATTGCTCATTGGCCGCCTCCACAACTATTGTTCCTGGATTGGCGGGCGGTAGTTTGAGATAGGCATCAGCATCGCCATAGGCGTATTCCACTCGCATGCCGGACTTTTTGGCCAAGTGCATCATGGCGCGATTATTGGCTAGGCAATGCACGAATAGCGTATCTATCTGAGTATTACGTGAATGAATAGCTGCACGCCCTAGTAGGGCGGCTCCTAGCCCTTGGGCGCGGCCTTCGGGGAGTACTGATACTCCTAACTCTGCAGCGGACGAATGGTGCTTAACTGCTGGCAGGTAGGCTAGATGGGCTATTCCAATGATATTAAGTTGTGCATCAAAAATGCCAAGAACTGTATCTTTATTGAAGTTAATGCCCTCTACATAGCGTTTTAGGACTTCATCAGGTGTTTGTGTGCCAAAACGCATACGACGATCATCATCGTTTAGCTTTAAAAAATGATCCAGCACTTTTGCTCTGTGACCAGCATGTAAGGCGCGTACAGGTATGGCAAGCCTTGCCAGTTGGGCCTTGGAAGGCGCTGGAGTGTTGATAAAGTGTTTCTTCATGGGGTCATCTTATCAGGAATAAGGATAAAACAAAGGGTTTTCCCTTGCTAGGCTTTAAAAATTTAAGTAAAGTTTTAAGAAAAACATGTAGGTTTTAGACTGTTTTTAAGGACTTCATCAGAAATTTCACGAAAAAAGTCATTTATTTGTAAAAAAAGTTGAATTTTTTTTCATATCTTATGTCATTGATTTAATTACTTTTTTTGTTTTTCTGAAAATTATTTCACTTTTTTATGCAAAAAGAGTGAGAAAGGTGTTGACGAACCCCTAAACGTAGGATAAAGTCTCACTTCTCTGCTGAACGTTGTTAAGAAAAACAAAACGAGTCAGCCCTCTTTAAAAATTAGTCAACCGATAATTGTGGGTACTAAGCGAAAGCATCAAGTCCTTCGGGACAGATGTAAACAAATAGTACTCATAGACAGTAAAAAGATTTGGTTTTAAAACCAAGTC
>CAIYZI010000680.1 GCA_903930665.1 uncultured beta proteobacterium | reverse complement strand
CGCGCCAAAGCATGTGTGGCGTGCGTATGTCGCATCCAGTGTGGACTTGCCCGGCGCAGCTTTTCGGCAGTCTTTGGCGATTCGGCCTCAATGACGTCGGCAGATGTCACGAAAAATCGCTTTGTGACGTTCCACAGCCGGGTCGAAGTGATACGGTTCTGACCGCTCCCTGCCTGCAGGTCAGCAATGAGCGGGGTAGACGGCTTCCACATGGCTGGTGTGGTTGGCACACCGCGCTGCATCAGGTAGTGATCCAGCGCCACCCGGGCCAGCGGGGGCAAGGCCACTTTGCCAGTCTTGCTGCCCTTGCCGACCAGCTTGAGCCAATGGTCTCCCTGGGCATCTGTTTCAATCTGCCCCAGGGTGGCCCCCACGAACTCACTGGATCGCAGGCCCGTGGCATAAGCAAAGTCCAGAACGAAGCGCAGCCGCTGCGCAGCCGCAAGCTTCCAGCCGCAGGACCATTCCAGCCCGTTGGCAACGGCTCGGATAATGGCCCACTCACCCTCGGAAAACACGCGCCCCTCGTCCATGGGGGTGCTGCGGGCGCTACCGCGCACCTTGATGCCGCCAAACGGGTTGGCCAGCACATAGCGCTGCTCGATCAGCCATCGAAACATTGCACCAATGACGCTCAGGGCATAGGCCGTCGAACGGGGGGATAACCCTGCCGTGAATGGCCGCCACTCTGGAGAGAATCTTGTTTGTGGTGACCCCACCCATCGACTGCGTGGTGCGGGGTTGCGCAGGAACCCCCGGTAAGCCGTTGCGTCCTCGGTTGTGAGCGACGACAGTGCACGTCCACGTTCAACAACTGCCCACAGAATCAGGCGTTCGGCCTCCTTGCGATAGGCCCGTTTTGTCGCACTGGACTCGTGCAGTGCCAGCCATGCCTGCACGGCTTCGTAGTCATTGTCAGCACTCAGCGTGCAACTGGATGGCGGTCCACGGAAGGTTCCCCTTGATCCGTTGAGTTCTTCAGGTACTTTTAGGCGCTCCCAAGGAACAACCTCTCGTACTGTTTCACTGACCATCAGTTCCCGCGCCCGTTCGGTCAGTTGCGGATGTGCTGCAAATAAGGCTTCAATTTGACGTGCCCCTTGTGCGCCCAGTCCTGTAACCATGGTCCACCAGCGCCGCCGCCTGGGTACCCGCACAGTCAGCTGTGCCAGCGTCTTGATATCTTGGGCGTACAGGGCATTTGCAGAACGCGCAGAAAGCCACAGGCTCACGTCATCAGTGATCTTGGGAGCGGGTTCAGGCGCAGTGCGCAGTGCGTCGATGGCATGGGCAACGGCCTTCGCATGCTGGACCCGCTCACCGATAGGATGGTCAAGTAGGGCCACTAGATCGGCCCGGTGCCGCCTGCGTGCAATGCGGATCAGTTGACGGCGGATGTCTCCAATCATTCCCCGTGACGACTGGCCAGAAACCTTGTGCGTATCCAAGTAATGGGCCACGGATTTGCGCGATGACAGGCCGGCGTACCAGCCACGCAAGGCGGCGAGCTCGGCTTCACCGGGGAATTCATCCAAGCCAGAACCATCCCCCAATTCTGACGAAAGTGAGATCGGTGGATTTTTCATGGGTTCCAGTTAGTAAGATTAACATCGATACTGTGATAAGAAAGATTATCGTAATAGAACGCTAAAAGCACAATATTTCAACCCACATCTTGCCGCTGTCCCTCTCAAATTACGTGCGAAATAGCAGGCTGGGAAACCAATATCTGCATTACGCTCCAGCGCCTCGCTGATCCCCATTTCACATTCGCGATCCATAGGAGCTAGACCGCATTGCAAAGCATCAAAACACAGGTTTCAAGGCGCCTTACCATTCTCAGCACCGAGGAGATTGACAGCCTTTTTAGCCTGCCGCACTTCACCGAAGGTGAACGACATATCCACTTCGAGTTAAGTCCCGAGGAGCGAGCAACGATTGACGCCGCTCGCACCATCACGGCGGGCGTTCATTTGGTATTGCAACTGGGCTACTTCAAAGCCAAGGCACAGTTTTTCGTTATCAGCCTTGATCACATTCGACCGGACATCAACCATATCCTGACACGCTATTACCCTGGCAGGTTGATGTCCGAGGTAGGTCATTTGTCCAAGCCCACACGGCTGGCACAGCAAAGAATCATCCTTGGCCTTTTAGGCTACCGCCTCTGTGGCGGCGAAGAGAAGCAGGCACTGATCGCGTTCGCACAACGCTCTGCGATGCTGTCTACCCAGCCAAAATTCATTTTGCGTGAGCTGCTGGAACACTTGTCCAACCAGCACTTGGTTGCGCCGGGGTACTCGTTTTTGCAGGATTTGGTGAGCCAGGCCGTCATCGATGAGCGCAAACGTGTGACCAGCAAACTGGATGCCTCGCTGCCCGCCAACCTCCAACTATCGCTCAACACGTTGCTGCATGCTGACGACAAAATCCATCTGATCAATGTCCTGAAACACGAGGCCAACGATTTCAGCAACAAGGAACTGCGCCAGGAGGTGGATCGCCGCAAGCAGTTGGCGCCCCTACATTCCTTCGCCCAAAAATTTCTGATTGATGCCACTTTGTCCGGTGAGAGCATCAAATATTACGCCGGTCTGGTCCAGTTCTACACTGTCTACAAACTGCGTCGCATGGACGCCGCCACAGTACGCCTGTATCTATTGTGCTTTGCCTTCCACCGGTTTCGCCAAATCAACGACAACCTGATTGAGGCGTTCATTCACTTGGTCGGGCAATTCGACAAGCAGGCCAAACTAGCGGCAAAGGTGGCCATGCTGCAGGCATCAGAAGAGGCCACCAGCAATTTGAAGGCGGCCGGCGAAGTGCTGGGCCTCTTTGTGGATGCGTCAATCGCCAGTGACAGTCCGTTTTCGGCAGTCAAGGAACGTGCCTTCGGCATGCTGGAACCTGCGGCATTTCCGTCGGTGACCAATTACCTGCGAAACGTCGCCTTTGACAAGCTGGACTATGAGTGGAGCTATTTCACCAAGTTGTCGCCAACCATCAAGCGTAACTTGCGCCACCTCTTCTGTGACGTCGATTTTGCTGGGCGGCTGGAGGATGCACCATTGGTGCGGGCGATCTCAGTAATGCAAACACTGCTGCGCCAGAACAAGTCGCTTCGGCAGGCAGACTCCTCCAAATTTCCCGAGGCCGTTATCCCCGTTGTTCTCAAGAAGCACCTGTTTGCGCAATCGGGCGATGGCGAGGAAAAGCAAAAGACTCTGGACGTTGACCGGTACGAGTTTTTAGTCTATCGGCTGCTACGTAACGCGCTGGAGTCCGGGGACATGTACGTCAACCATAGTAATGAATTCCGCCAGTTTGAAGACGATCTGATCAGCGATGCTCGGTGGAGCCAAAAGGATGCAGTCCTTGCCGAGATCGGGCAACAGATTTTGCAGGCGCCCATTGCAGAAACGCTGGCCGGGTTGCGCACGAGGCTCGAAGAGCGGTTGGTGACAGTCAATCAGCGAGTGGCCGACTGCGTCAATGCCCATATCAAAGTCGTTGGCCAGGGGGAGAAAAAGCGCTGGTCACTGATCTACCCAACGGCCCCGGAGCCCGGCAACGGGCCGTTCTACAGCCAGCTGCCTGGTATTGGCATTGCCGATCTGCTGCATTTTGTGAATACACAGACAAATTTTTTGGACGATTTCAAACATGTGCTCGATCGCGGTGTCAAGCATGCGCCGGACCAGCGCGAAATTCTGGCGTGCGTGGTGGCGTTCGGCACCAACATGGGTTTGGGCAAGATGGCCGAGGTCTCGGGCATGAGCCATCCAACGCTCATTACGACTGCACGCAGCTACTTGCGGCCAGAAACCTTGCACGCTGCCAATGACGCCATCAGCAATGCCACGGCCGCGCTGTCAGCGTTCAAGCTCTTCAACATTCGGGAAGAGCTGCATTCCAGCAGCGATGGCCAGCGGTTTGAAACCCAGATCAATACCTTCAATTCCAGGTATTCGCCCAAGTATTTCGGTTGGGACAAGGGGGTAAGCGCCTGCACCGTGGTTGCCAACCACGTACCCATCAATGCCAAGATCATCGGCACGCACGAGCATGAAAGCCATTTTGTGTTCGATCTGCTGTACAACAACACGTCGGAAATCAAGCCCACACGCCACTCGACGGATACGCATGGCACCAACCAGGTCAATTTTTGGATTCTTCATGTGTTCGGCTACAGCTTTGCTCCACGCTATAAGACTTTGCAGAAGAAGACGGCATCGCTGGTGGGCTTTAGCCTGCCAAGCCAGTATCCAGCTGACATGCTGATCCGACCAGCCAACAAGGTCAACGAGGACTTGATCGTAAGTGAGTGGCCCAATGTCCAGCGCATCATGGCGTCCCTGGCACAAAAGGACACGACCCAGACCACTATCGTGCGCAAACTCAGCAGCTATGCCAGGCAGAACAGCACCAAAAAGGCCCTGTGGGAGTTGGATAATATCCTTCGCACCATCTACATTCTGGACTTCATTGACGAT
>CAIYZI010000679.1 GCA_903930665.1 uncultured beta proteobacterium | reverse complement strand
GAGTACTTATTAGAGCAATATCAATGGCCAGTAGATCCAGACTGGATTGTGATCCTTCCGAGCGTAGTGTCAGGCCTTTACACAGCAGTACAACAGCTGACACAAGCAGATGAAAGCGTGATTATCCCCAGCCCCGTCTATCACCATTTGAAACTGGCTTGTACCGTATCCAAGAGACAATTTCAGGAAATGCCTCTGCAATTAAAGGATCGGCGCTGGGTTTTGCCAAATGAAGCATTACCCAAGCTGGTCAATA
Source organism: uncultured beta proteobacterium (assembly GCA_903930665.1). GTDB lineage: Bacteria > Pseudomonadota > Gammaproteobacteria > Burkholderiales > Burkholderiaceae > Polynucleobacter. The sequence continues at coordinate 15,814 of CAIYZI010000679.1, read as the reverse complement.
ACAAGACTAAGCTAGCATTATTTTGCAATCCGCAAAATCCTGGCTCTACCGTCTTTACCAAAGATGAATTGACAGAATTTGGTGATTTTTGTATTCAAAATGATTTATGGATTTGCTCAGATGAAATCCATGCTGGACTTGTTCTGGAGGAAGAAAAAAGCCATATTCCCCTCGCAAGTATCAGCAAAGAAGTTTCTCAAAGAACGGTTACCTTAATGTCGCTCAATAAGACATTTAACTTTCCAGGGGTTGGTCTTGCTTGGGCGGTTGCAGAAAATCCTAGGCTTCGCAAAGCCATTCAAGTGGGGCTCCATCAAACCTTCGCCCCACCCTCACTATTTGCCTATACCGCTACTATGGCCGCTATCAAGGATGGCGAGCCTTGGAGAAAGGCGTTGATTCATTATCTAAGACTCAACCGAGATCTGATTGACAACAGAATCAATGGGATCGATACATTAAGCATTGCCAAGATGGAGGGCAGCTATCTAGCCTGGATTAATTGCGACAAACTTCATCACTCAAACCCGTATCAACTTTTGCTTGATGCCGGATTAGCAACCTCCCCCGGCAGCCAATTTGGACAAGAAAGATTTGTTAGGCTGAATTTTGGAACGCAAAGAGATCGCTTAAATCAGGCTCTAGATATTATTGAAGCTATCTGCACATAAGCAATAGCAAGTTGTCTGGATAAGCCTAGCTTAACCACATCTTCTGATAATCGCCATTGGGATCATGATCCTCGGTCTGCTTTTTAATGTTGAATGCTCGTCCGCCCCTAGGATCCGTGCCACATCCAGCGATATAAAGCCAATTTCCTTGATTGCTATAAACGTCATAGTCTATCAGTTGGGATTCAAACCAGGCTGCCCCAGCTTGCCAGTCACCCCTCATATCGTAAATCCAGTAACTGGCAACAATCTGACGCATACGATTAGATAGGTAGCCTGTAAGACTCAGCTCACGCATTCCGGCATCTACCAATTTCTCCCCAGTATTTGCAGTGCTCCACTGCCGAAACTTTTCGAGATCAAATAGATTGGCCGGCTTATCGCTTAGACCTTTTGAGCTATACAGTTTTTTGCCATATCTAAAAGGTAAAAATCGGAAATAATCCCTCCAAAGGAGCTCAAACCAAAGCCAATAAGTTCCATCGTTAGCCCCGTACTGCTCTTCATATAAATCTAATTTTTTTGCAATTGTTCTTGCGGAACAATTTCCCTGCGCCAGCCATACAGAAAACTTACTTGAGTAATCCAAGCCAATCAGCTGATTACGCGTTAACTTGTAGGTATAAGGGAGCTTACGCTCAAAATACTGAGCGATATGGGCAAGGGCAGCGGTTTCACCGCCCTTAAAAACACCCCTGTTTTTAAGGGCCGGGAGCACCTGCTCTTGGATAGCATCAATACCTTGCGCAGGCAACGGTGGAATGGATATCAATGCTTCAAGTGGGTTTGCATACCTAACTCCCTTTCGCTCTATTTCTTGCCGAAATGGGGTAAAAATCTTGGGCATTTGTTTTAAATCAAAGGGTAAGCTTTTCGGATCAAGCATGCTGGACTGCCAGTACAGCCGCACATCAAAACCCAGCCTCGTAAGTGCGGCCACCTGCTCCAACTCTTCAGGCGCTTGAATTTGCTCACAGTAAAGGATATTTGTTTGAAACTGCTTTCCAAGCAATGAAAATATCTCCTCTGGATCGCCACTTAGCTCGACTAAGTTCGATCCAAGCCTTTTTAATTGACCTCTGAGATCTTCTAAAGATTCTTGTAGAAAATACCTGCGATGATTTGCAACCCTCGGAAATCCCCAGGGGGTTATTTCCTCAAGGATTTTTTGGTGAAGATATATTGGCAATAGATGATCACCATCCTTGCAAGCCTGCGTAAATGCAGGATTATCATTGAGACGCAAATCATTTCTAAACCAATAAATTATTGTAGCCATGGATTAAAAACCCAGTCAGGACATCTAGATTGTTATCTAGAGTGGCTCTTTTTTCGCTCTTGAGATTTTGTCTGTGCATCCACACTTCTTTGCTGAAAATCAACCAGGGGGTGATAACCCATCTGATAACAGGCGCAATGATTACCTAAGATCCAGCGAGCAAGCCTAATGCGAAGTCTTTGAATCATGTATTTCTCCAGGTAGTGAGCGCCTAATGTAGCTGAGAAAGCAAATTGGTGCTGATCCCCACCCCAAACTACTCGGATTGAGGTTTTTTACTGTCTTTTTCTGGGGCTTCATTACTTGCTCTCATTTGATTTAGGCTAGGTTGCGCCATCTTTTCGCCATCCCAAACCTGGCCACACCAACATTCACCAGCATCATTGATGATGCAAACGCCTGATCCGCAACAACGCTTATCTGTTGCTTTCATAATCTAGCCTTTACAAATCCAATGGCCATCAAGGCAATGTCAAGGGTATAGTAGTGATTCATGGGTCCCAGCTCTCGCTAAAAGTAAATTAAGTCTATTCTAGGGTCTTAATGAAATTGACGCAGCCCCATTACCGGGCTATCAACATGCAAATACAATTATTTGAGAAAACTCAAGCGCCCTCCCATCATAATTTGCTTTCCAAAGATGGTTGCGCCTACTATTACCCTGAAGTTATTGATGAGGTAAGCAGTAAACAATTATTTGACAAGCTAATTGAATCTTTTGATTGGCAGCCTGATCAAATTTACCTCTTTGGGAAAAAAGTAACTACTCAGAGAAAAGTAGCTTGGGTAGGCGATGCAAATTGCTCATACACTTATTCTGGAATAAAAAAACAGCCACAACTATGGACTTCTGAGCTCTTGTTGATAAAAACCCAGATGGAGGAAATAGCGCAATGGAAATTTAACTCCTGCCTACTCAATCTCTATCACAACGGTAATGAAGGTATGGGATGGCATAGTGGTAACGAAACTGAACTGGATAGCACAGCGCCGATTGCCTCATTAAGTCTTGGCGCAACACGTAAGTTTGCCTTTAAACATAAGCTGGACAAATCAGTTTCTTCGCTGTTTTTGGAAAATGGCAGCGTCCTAATCATGCAGTCCCCAACTCAAGAATTTTGGAACCATAGCTTACCAAAAACGAAACGCCCCTTACCCGCGCGCATGAATTTAACTTTCCGAGCAATCAACCCCAATCATGAACTACCAAAATAATCATAGTGAAAGTGTTGCAATCATTGGCGCAGGATTATCTGGCTTAAGTTGTGCCACCCATTTGCAGACACTGGGGTATCAAGTCGAACTTTTTGAAAAAAGCCGAGGCCCAAGCGGTCGCATGAGTACACGCCATGGCGATGGCTGGGCAGCTGATCATGGAGCCCAGTACTTCACTGCTAGAGATCCCCGCTTTGTTCAAGAACTGGGCTCTTGGATCAGTCAAAATGTAGCGGCAGTTTGGTCGCCAGATATCAAAGTTTATGAAGAACATCATTGGCGTGAAAGTCACTCTCAAGAAAAGCGGTATGTAGGCACTCCGGATATGAGCTCACCTGGAAAATATTTAGCTAAAAATTTATCCGTGCAATTTAATCAAACGATTAATGCAATACAAAAAGAAAATGGAAAGTGGTTATTGCATAGTAAAGAATCTGGCCAGCTTTCTCAATTATTTGATGTGCTGATACTTGCATTGCCGGCACCTCAAGTATATGCACTCTCTAGAGAAATCTATAAAGATGTAGAGGAAGTCTGCAAGCAAGCCAATATGAAGGGGTGCTGGACTGTCATGGCACGTTTTCAAGAAAGACCGCAAGTGTCATTTGAAGCCGCCTTTATAAATAATGAATTAATTAGCTGGATCTCTAGAAATAACTCCAAAACTGGTCGTTATGGCCTAGAGTCTTGGACGATTCATGCAAGCCCCGAATGGAGTGAACGATTTATTGAGCTTGAGAAAGACAAAGCAACAGCTTTAATCCTTGAATGTGCAAAGAAGCTAGGCCTTGATTGCCAGAATGCTGAAATATCAACCCATCGTTGGCGTTTTGCAAGTGGATCATCACCTGAAATACCGGGTTTCTATCATGATCCAGAAACAAAATTTGGCCTTTGCGGGGATTGGCTGCACGGCGGTAGGGTCGAGGGTGCTTGGCTAAGCGGCTACAAACTAGCCATGGAGATTGAGGGTACAAAATGACCATAGCGAGAGTATGTACGCATTCAGAACATACAATTACATGATGTTGAGATAGCGTCTAATTATCATCTCCATCAGTAACTTGTATTTTCACCTTGCAGGTATGGCATCCCATATATTCCTGCTTAGAGTCATCCAGACCAATTTGGTAAAGCCCCTTGGAGTCTTTGACCTCATCATAAAACATTCTGGACAAGGGATGATTACGGCCTCCAAAGAGTTGACATCATCACTGCATTGCCATTGACATACAAAATCAGCAACCCTTTCCATGGGAAACCCTTTTACTTGGCAATAGTGTATTAAATTATCAAGAATTAGTGGTAGCGCCATTTATAAGGTTTTTAGTGATGCATGGCTTAATAAAGATGCCGTGAAAATTCACCAAAGAAGTAGTCAATAGCAAATTTTTAAAATAAGCTCACATTAAGCTAATCAGAAAATTTCGCTAAAGCATGCCAACCAAAACTTAGTAAGGGGAGCATATCTTTAGCAAAGTTCGTCACTTCTTTAATTAACTCCTTTGAGCAAATGACTGATCGGGGCAAATGCTTTCTAATAATCCATCCCTTTAGTTTGATGGCATGTTCAATCTCTTCAGGAACATGATCAAATCCACGTGGTATTCGAGCTAATGTATGAGAATAATCTAGCTCGTAGCCTTTTCTTTTTAAAGATTTTTCAAGAGATAGCCATGCCTTTGGATTATCTAGAATTCCTTGCCTAAGTTTTTTAAGAACATGGGTTTCGGGCTGCAAATAACCTGCTGCACACCTACTACCCAAGGGGTCTAAGCGAAAATATAAGACCCCTGAAGAATGTTTATCCCCAGTCCTTGTAAATAAGCCACTAGCGTGTATGTTGTATGGGTGTTTTGCTTTTGAAAACCTTGCATCTCGGTTGATTCTAAAAAGAGACCTTTTGGGATCTCCCCATAAGGGAATTTCTTTCTTAGCAAGGCTTTCAGACAATGCATCAGTAAATTGCTTCATTGGCTCGCGCACAAACTCTTCATACTCGGCTCGATGCTCTGCAAACCAAACTCTATTTTGGTTCTTGGTTAAATCCTCCAAAAATGTGAAGGCTTTGGAATTAAACCCTGCAAATTCATCCATTGATTTGGGCGCCCTATTTTTTCAATCGCTCATTACTTGGGAAAAGGTTCTTTCTTGAATCTTCATCCACCTCAGTTTTGAAGGTGTACTTGGTCTTAATAGCTTCAACAACTTGAGCACTTGGCTTAGCGTTAATTTCATCTAAGAGGCGCTTTACGCTAGGTAACTTTTCCCAGGCACCGTCGCCCAAGACAAAAGGAATCACCCTAGCCCATCCCCATACTGACATATCGACAATACCGTAATCATCGAGCATGTAAGCTTGCTTTGATAGACGCTCTTCAATAAGTAGCCAATGGCGCCATGCTTCAAAGTCATAGCGATTGACTGCATATTCTTTTGGCTCTGGGGCAAAGTGTTTAAAGTGAACTGCCTGTCCACAATAAGGGCCAATTCCAGTAGCAATGAACATGAGCCATGAATAGAACTCAGCATGTGCCTGCGGTGTGTTAGCTGGCATGAATTTACCAATTTTTTCACCTAAATAGAGCATGATGGCGGTGCTATCAAAAACTTTGATATCGCCATCGACCAATGCAGGTGTTTTGCCATTGGGATTAATTGCCCTAAATTCTGGTGTATGTTGATCGCCTTTACGGGTATCGGTTACAACAATCTCATAAGGGGTATTGGTCTCTTCTAGATAGAGGGCGACTTTGATTGGGTTTGGTGATGGATGAAAGTAGAGTTTGAGCATGATGGTTCCTTGTTAAATGACTTCTAATACTTTGGTTAATGAAGTGCCTTCGAAGTTTGGCTTTTCGCCAATTTCTTCAAAGGGATGGCTCAGGCGATTGACCCAAAACACATCAAAGCCATACCATTTAGCTCCAACAGCATCCCAAGCATTACTTGAAACAAACAAAATCTCTTCTTTCTTAACGGGGAATGACTTTAGTAAAAGCTCATAGGCTTGAGGGGCTGTTTTAAATAACCTGACATCCTCAATAGTGACAACTTTATCAAGATAGGGCTTTAAACCATTGCTATCGACCACTGTAGAGAGCATCTCTTTGCTTCCATTAGATAAAATCGCAGTTGAGATGCCTTTATCCTTAATGGCCCTAAGAACGGATAGGCTATCTTCAAAGCCAGTTAATTTAGCGTACTGATCCATCAGTTGCTTTTCATATTGCTCAGTAAGGTTTAATCCCATCCGTTTGCAGACATAGCGCAATGAACGAATGGTGAGCTCCCAAAATGGAAGGTAATACTTACTGCCACTAGGGCTGGGATCACTCATCGTTACCAAGCGGGTATATTCAATTTGGCGATCACGCCACATCAAGGCGAAAGCTTGACCATGCCCAGGGAATAATTCTTCTGCCAACTGACCCATGGAATACACATCGAATAATGTTCCATAAGCATCAAAGGCGATTAGCTTATACATGTTGTCTCCTACTTTTTAGTATGAATTTATATTGTCGTCTAAAAACAATATTCCAATCATAACCAATCCAGCACTAGCTAGTTCTATTTACCAGCTGATGACTTAAATCGGGAGTGCAATTGGTAACTATTGAGAATTATGTAGAGCCTGAGATTGCAATCATGGAGTTTAATTGGCTTGGATTCAGTGGCAGTAGCGGTAAATAGTAAGGATAAATATTCACTACAAACGCCTCGTTACCAGGCACTTGTTAGCTTAATTGCAATACGAGGATTGGGCGGCCAGAATGATTGAGATTCGGCTTAACCGATAAACATAGCATCAGGGCTGCGATGGACTGCTACTGATCAAAAATATGTTTATTGGACTAATGACTATGCACCGTTTTCAAAGTGGCGTCTGCCAGCCCCTGATGCTCGCTAGGGTCAATTGCAGAAATTTCTTCAATAAATTTAGCAGTGTCAATTTTCTTGCCTCCAAGCCATGTGCCTTGAACCTTGACTTTATCTAAGATCTCATTAGGGTTAACGGCAGTAATATCTGCAGAAAGTTCCACCAAGTCAGCATACTTGCCAACCTCAAGCGATCCAATATCGTTATCACGCTTAAGTTGATAGGCACCATTGATTGTAGAGGCCTTAAGAGCCTGATCCATTGTGACCGCCTGATCCGCGCCATGTACAGTACCAGCATCTGTTGTGCGAGTAACCATATGCTGAATGTTTCTTAAAGTATCTGGCGGAGATACAGAACCATCATTGTGGAACGAAGTATGGATATTGGCCTTGAATGCATCATTTACACGCTGCCATTGAGCACCGATCTCAGGCTTAAACATGGTGCCATCTAGCAAATCACCCCAATAGATATATTGGAAAGGAGCCAAAGAAACAGTTACACCGAGGCTTTCTGCACGTTTGAATTGATCTGCACGTGCAGCACCTAAGTGTTCAACACGCCAACGGTGATCAGTACCCATGAGTTTGTATTTAGCAAGCGCATACTCATAGGCATCTAATACGACGTCAAAGCCTACGTCACCATTACAGTGAAACGCCATTTGATAACCCATAGGCGCATACTTGTCCAATAATTGATCTAGTTGCAGGCGTGTGTAGTTCATGCCCTTTTCGCCCAATGGCCCGATGATGATCTCAGCATCCTTCGTGCGTTGATTTTCTAAATAAGGAAAACTTTGTGCCACGTTGCCTAGCCAAGGGCTTCCATCCGCCCAAAGCTTGATACCGTTTTTACGAACCATACTGGGATCGGGCCAAGTGACCTTATCACCTGCATCAGCATCAATTGCCATGTGATACACGTGCATTCTTAATGGACTATCTGGAACTGAAGCAAGCGCTAAGTAAGCTTTGTATTGGCCACTGTTATATGTGTGCTCTGAGGTTGCAGTAATCCCATTATTAGCCATCAGGGCATACCACTCTGCGCTCGATTGCAACATGTGAGGAACTGCCTTGGGAAGAATTGGGCCAGCAACCGCCATCAAAGCCGCTGCCTCATTAGCTACGCCATTTGAGGTTCCATCAGGGTTGCGACCATAACTGCCGCCAACGGGATTAGCAGGCGGCTTGCCGCCCTTCCAGCCTAAAAACTTCACAGTTGCAGAATTGAAATACACCGCATGACCTGAGTTATCAATCACCAAAATGGGACGGCCGCTCGGAGATAGTTTATCGAGAATATCTCTAGTTGGTATTGGGGCTTGTTGTAATAAGCGATCAACACCGTTAAATACCAAAGGCACGCCAGGAGCCGCCTCTTTATCGGACTTCAAGATTTTGGCCTGTACGTCAGCCCAGGTTTTATAACCAACATAAGGCGCAATCCAATACGCTGGGGCCTGTGTTGAAATCCCCGAAAGAATTGGATGATTATGGGGATCAATAAAGCCCGGCATTAGTACCGTGGTACCTAAATCTTTTATCGCTACATTTGGCGCGGAGGCACGAACATCATTAAGTGATCCGACAGCAGTAATCTTTTTGGTCTCCGTATCAAAAGCAATGGCTTCTGCACGTGGATTTTTTTCATCCATAGTGATAATAGTGGATGCCTTTAAAACTACGATTTCTGCTGAAGCAAGAAACGGAAATGAGCAGATAACAAATGCAGCGATAGATCTCATGACAAAAATACCATTTATCTTCTTCAAAACCGTCTCCAATCAGCAATCAAACTATAAAAAGATCAAAATTAAATCTGTTCTAGGCCAAAATAAATCACGCAAGGAATTATTGCAGGCTTACCAGCTTTCCATCAATCCAAGTTTCCTTAACTTTGATGTTGCGAATCTCTGCCGGAGGAGTCTTGCGTGGGTTCTTTTCGAGAACCACTAAATCGGCCTGCTTACCCACTTCCAAACTTCCCACAATATTGTCTGCAAACATGTCATACGCAGCATCAATCGTCACGGCACGAATCGCATCATCCACAGTCACACTCTGATTAGCACCCAATTCTTTTTGAGGGGGCAATTGCCATAGACGCGTCACTTCCTCAGAAATGTATCTCAAGGGCCCCACAGGAGATACTGGTGTATCGCTGTGTAGCGTGAATCTGCCGCCTGCCCGCTTTACATCACCGGCTGGGTCAATGCGCTTTGAGCGCTCTGGCCCAATCAAATGGTTGTTAAAGGCTGCGCCCCAGTAATCAACGTGGCCAATCGTAAAGCCTGGAATAACGCCCAACTTCACTGCTTTTTTCACTTGCGCTTCCGAGTTGATGGTGAAATGTTCAATACGCAAACGACGCTCACCAGGATTGGGGTTGCCAGCTAAGACTTTTTCATAATTATTTAAAGTCTGGTCAATTGCCTTGTCGCCATTAGAGTGAATCGCAATTTGCCAACCTTGATCAAAAAATGGCTTCATCAAACCATAAATCTCAGCATCTTTATAGTCCAGCGCTCCACTCCATTTGGAATTTTTTGGATAAGTGTATGGATCATTGAGAGCGGCTGTTAGACCTTGTGTTGATCCATCAGATATATATTTCACCCCAATAAATCTTAAGTGGTCATCTCCATCATTAGGTTTAATAGTGTTATAGCCCACAGGCAAGGCTTGTCCCCACAAATAACCGCGCAGACGAATGGGAGGCGTTGATTTGGCATAAATACCTTTATAAATGGCCACCTCTTTATCCACACCAAAATTACCCCCAACGCTCATATCAGAAGCAGTTGTAACGCCAGTTGCCGCTATTTTCTTCATGGTGTCTTCAATAGCGCCCAGCAGCTGAGCCTCTGATGGGTTCGGCATTTTCGCTAAAAAGGCTAAATAGGAAGGTGGCTCGACCAACTTACCAGTGAGCTTACCCTGAGAATCCTTCACATAAATACCTCCACTACCTGGACTAGGGCTCTTCTCTGTAATACCAGCAATTTCAAACGCCTTGTGGTTGACATAAGCAATGTGACCAGACTGATTGACCACCATGATTGGAACTTCGGTGGAAACCTTATCCAAATCATCAGCAGTTAACTCAGCCATAAAGGGGGTGGTGCGAGATGGGTCTACACCAAACGCAGTAAGCCAGCCACCGGACGGTACATTTTTAAGCTGCACTTTGAGTTTTTGAGTCAAAGTATTAATCGTGTCATATGGTAATGAAAAATTACTCATGTTGAACCAAAGACTCTCAAACATAGAGGTCACGATGACATGGACATGCGGCTCTACGAAACCTGGCATGAGGGTCTGACCCTTTAGATCAATCACCTTTGTATTATTTGCTTGCCATTCTTTGGTAACGGCATCTTTTGTGCCTACGGCAACGATCTTGCCATTTTGAATTGCTAATGCCTGAGCTTCTTCGTTTTTAGCATTAACCGTAACAATTGGACCACCATAAAAAATCGTATCAGCATTACCGTTAGCAAAGACAGCCGCACATTGAGCGGCCAATAAAACAGGAAGTAATTTGGGTATAAATTTCATATTCAAATCCTAGGGTTGGGTTGATTATTTGAGGATGATAACCGTTACTGTCGCATAAGTAGCTACGTCAAAAGGTTCGCTAGGGTTATTACTAACATAATAGATCTGCCTACGCGAAATAAGATGCGCATTTCGTTCAATACCTATCCTTTGAAGACGCCAAGCTAGAACAATATTATTCTAAAATTTAAAGGTTAGTGCTAACTGCGGGTCCTTAAACGTTGCTTTTCCATAACACCGCCATTTTTCTCTAGGACTCCTTCATCAAGAGTTTTAGGGCGCTAGAACTGCTCGCTTGTTTTAATGAGGATGCTCGATGGACTAGAAATGGCTTATGCCAAAAATAACAATGCGGAACATCGTTAAGCATGGTAAATTCCAATCGCTCATTTGGTGCCGATGGATCAATGACATAGGCTTACATCTTATTAATAAGATGGCTACTTTTCACAAGATCGACTTTTTTCAGTTACAAGTCTCTTGAAACAATGAAGGAGGGCAACCCTGACCAAGAAGTTGCTCGCGTAATTTAGGTGCGCTAGTTCTAGGATCTAACCATATCCCAAAAAAAGCTTTAGGAAATTCAACTCCCGATATCCGACCAATTGGCTTACCCTCAAGATAAAAGCTTGTCCCCTGTTTGGGTGAATAGATGGCAGTTAAATTTTGGCCAGATTCAACATCTGGCAGTATTGATGTGAGTTGTCTGCCCCAGCTTTGGGCCTGAGCATCAGTTATCCCAAATTTTTTCATTTCCTCCATTGATCGATCAATAATTGAACTAGCCCGAAACGACTTGTAATAACGCAAATCCAGGGCAAATTCAGCAGAGTTGGGATTAGATCCCCGATATAGAGAGGCGTCATATACATGAAGGCCCCACCAAGTTAACTCTCCGCTACCCTGAAGCTTGGCGGAATTCAAAAATGCGTCACTATAGGTTAATTCTCGAGAAAATACTGCTGAACATAGTAAGCAAAAAATTATGCAAAATCGAATTAAGAAATATTCTATTTTCATTAGGCCCCCGAGTAATGTACTTACTGTAATCCATAACTTTCAGAATGCTTGACCTAGAGCAATAAATGAATCGATATACTCACCCACTTTCCCAGCACTACACTAGATGACGATGGGCTCAGATAACCACATTCTTGATATAGATAATCTAAATCCTTCTCGATTCATGGTGATGAGTGCTCCTAAAATTTCAATGCCATTAAAAGACAAGCTGATGTAAAAATACGGTAGCACTGATGTCATTAATTTACTCAATTAAACATCAAAGCTAACTATCAAGCATTTAGTTCCGCCCTTCATAATTAATGAAATAACCAGTTTTTTGTTTCCATCGACAGTGCAACTTATAACAGTCACCCAACCGTCGCTTCTCAAGACGCTTCAATGGGACAAATTCGAAGAGTCGCCAATAATCATCATGGATATACTCACGCTCGGCCAGGCTGGCAAACGGAAATACCTAGCTCAAGAAATGGTTCAACCGATATCGAGGTCAATACTAAGTTTGCAGCAATATTAAAAAGGAAATTTGGCTAATAATGAGGCGTCAATCTAATCTTACTTATAAAATAGACTAAATGCATCGGCCCCAGCCCTGTCTACATCATAAGTCGAGATCGTCTTAACTTTTGTTACGTCCTTTAACTTTTCAATATCCACCACAGCCCAGTTCAGAGCATTAACACTTCTTACATAAAAGAGGTTTCGGGATAGATCATTCATCACTGTCCAAGTACTAATTTCGCTTGATATCGACTTAGATCGCGATCCATCGCTAACGGTATCAAGATCAACTGTTAAGCCAGAGGGCCTATCAAAGTTATTCATGAGGTGACCTAAGGTGGAAATTTCATCATCGGGGGTTTTCCCTTTGCGAACATAATTCGCATAAAAAGCTGCTTTCACAAAACGCCCCGTGGCCGTTTCCGCAGAGGGGAGTGGTGCCAAAGCAATCCCTGAGTCCTCTGTTTGAAGTTTTAACCTTCCTAGCTGACCAGTATTTTTATCAATATTACTTTGAGTGTAGTTGTTAAGGTTTGTGAGGTGCCATGGAAACTCGGGGCCATTTGTCATCACACCCACTGGATTATCAAAAACATTAACTTTTCCATGTTGGAATTCAATGACGATAGCCGCCCCACTTTTATCATTGATCGCATAATGAAGTGGAACAGGAGCATTACCCACCGACGGCAACAATGGCTGCCAAATTTCAGTTTCATTATTTTGCAATGCGGCTTTTACTTCAGCTACCGTTCTAAAACTGCCCACAATCCACGATCCAAAATCTAATGACGATAGTGCTTTAGAGGTATTGCTTCCCGCCGGTAACGTACTGGCCTCGTTAAAGTAGTTTGCAGAAAAAGTTAGGCCTTGATCATTAACACCCTCCAAAAATGATACTTGTTTGACGTTTGGCCCCGCTGGCATCGCCATACCTAAAATTGGATATTTGATATTAAATGCGATACCCGTCTGACCAGATGGGGTAGCTGATTCAATTTTAGTTCCCTTAGGCATGTACGTAAGTGATGTTGGGATTAAAGAAGAAAACTCTAAAGTGCGTCCTTTGTAAAAATTTCCATTGATATCCGATACCAAAATGGCAGTGCAGGCAAAAGCATTTCCCATAGATGAGAATAGGACTGAGCCTGCTACAAGTAGACTAGCAAGGGATTTAATCTTTTTCATGGAAGTATTTATTTGAGTTGATGGGTTAATTAAATCTTATATTACCAAGTGCACTTTCATATGGATTGCTCGTTTAGTAAGGATTTACCTTAATTACCATACCTCATTAAGGAACCCGATATTGGCTACCTGCGCACCCAAAATACCCTTAATTGCCTGATTGGAGGGCAATAGGAAGCATCTAACTGTCGCGTTTTACGACAGTTCAACAGAACAAACCTAAGAGTCGACCTAATGCTTACGGTCATACAGATTCAACCCATCACCCACCTTAAGGAAGCCAATGGGGATAAACAAGCTCAAACCATGATCAACCCACGATCGAGCCAATAGAGCTGCCTGCAGCAGCATTTGAAACTTTTTAAACGGGGGATTTTGGCCTGCCCAGCACGATTCGAACGTGCAATCTTCACCTTGGTAGCAATTGTTCAACCTTGAGTAACTAATTCGCGAAAGGCCTTAGTCATTATCGCTAGATCGCTGACTAGTTTGACTTTGACTGTTTCATATATGGCAATGGATTGGGTTGAGGCCTCCACTACTTGGTCTGAACCAGTACTGGCGGAATGCCAAGCACCAGTTGATAACTTAAAGCGACATTGCCGTTGGTGACTGGTGGGTCCTTTATAGAGAATGAGATTGCCGTCAAGTAGTTTTAGTGGCTCAGATTCTGCGGTAGAGCTAGAAGATAAGGGCGATAAATTATTCATTACAAGTGTCTTGTTACGCGACACTTGTTAGCTTAGTTTCGAATTAGAGTTTGGGCGACTTGAATTATTTAGAGTCGGCTTTACCCGACGGTACAGCATCCTGGCTGCAATAGGATGCTGCTACAGCAAAATTGGACGATTACCCCATATTAATCCCCAAGCAAACAAACTAGCAATTATTAAAAATCATCAAACTATTTTTGATAAAAATCAAAATTAATTAGTTATATGCTTTTATCATATCAAGTGTATGTACCTGAATTATGTTAATGGAATTAATACAGAAATAATTCCATATCGCAAAAAAGGCGGGGATCATGAAACAAACCGATCAAACTCTTCTGGAGCAGATGAGGATCACGGAATTAGAAATTAATTATCGTCAGAATATATTAGGTTTTTACGAAGATGATTTTGCAAGACTTAGGAAATGTAAATCACTAATTGAATCGGAAATTGATACCCTAGTTAACAAGTTTTATCAACAACAAACAAGCATCGCAGAAATTTCCCTTTTGATCGGTGACGCAGATACATTAGGGCGTTTGCAAAAAGCACAACGTAAGTATGTACTGGATATGTTTAGCGGCATCTATGATCTTGAATATGCAAATAATCGCTTGCGTATTGGTCTAGTGCATAAAAGAATTGGTGTTGAGCCAAAACTTTACCTATCAGCAATCTCAAGCTTAAAAAGCCTAATCGAAAAATTGATTAGAGAATCAATTCCAGATCAACAGGAAGCCCAATCAACCATCGATTCTCTTGGTAAACTTTTTCTCTATGACATCACATTAGTATTTGAAACCTATATTCGTAGCTTGGTATCTGAGATTCAAATTGCCAAAGAAAAATCTGAGTTATATGCCAAAAATTTAGAAGAAAAAGTTAAGCAAAGAACTTCCCGGATTGATGAGTTAATGCGTACGGATGCATTAACAGGGCTTCTAAATGTCAGGTACTTAATGGAAACGCTCACGGTTGTAATTCGTGCAGCCCAACGTCGATCTGAAGCCTTGTCTATAGTTTTTCTTGATATCGATAAATTCAAAAAAATAAATGATATCCAAGGTCATCAACGAGGAGATGAAATATTACGCACAGTCGGAGCGGCAATCAAGCTGGTGTCTCGAGCTGATGATTACGCCTTTCGTTATGGCGGCGACGAATTCTGTGTGATTTTGCCTAATTGTCGACAAGATTTGGCACGTGAAATCTATATCTCACGCCTAAACGCTGAAATTAATCGACATGAACCCGACTTGAAAGTTAGTGTAGGTATTTTACAGACAGGTCCCGATGAATTCAGTGAGCCAGATGCTCTTATTAAAAATGTAGATGCATTAATGTATGAAGCGAAAAAAATTAGATACAAAAGTACTGAGCCTGAAAGCGTGCAGACTAATGTGGTAACTAAGGAACCTAGATTAATAGGAAATGAAGATAAGAAAACAGAAGGCGGTTAACTTATGACTGGATTTTTTACTTCGCCATTACTTCAACCATTTCCTAGTTTGAAATATCTGCCAGGCATCCTATGAGAGTCGGTTGACCGTCGCGTAACCGGACACCAAAGGACTTGGGTCAAAAACAGAACAACCCCAAGCTTTTATCTAGCCCCATCCCAGTCGCAGAGTTGCCAATAATCAAAAGCGATCCCCTACGCACGCCCAAGTCAGCAACAACCACTAGAAGTCGATCGGGGAGCTCGATGGGATCATCTTCTGCATTGTTAGACAAGATTCTAGCCATTGTATAAATCAGATCATCCGCCTGAG
>CAIYZI010000678.1 GCA_903930665.1 uncultured beta proteobacterium | reverse complement strand
GGCGCCAAAGTGGCTGCAGTACCTATCCCATAGGAGTGACGAAATTCATTGTCATAGCCTAGGGCGCCCTCGGTGAAATACTGATCACCAAACTTACCAGACCAATCAAGGCGATTTGTATTGCCCTTATTGTTTGCGTAGGTATGTAATGTCAGTTGACCAAGCATTGGCGTACCAGCTAATTTCTTTAAAGGAGCTGGCGCATTACTTGACCAATTTCGCAGATCAAAATTAAGCTTAGTTTCGCTGCCTGCCTTATTAAAGTTTAGAAGACCTTCATATTGAACAGACCCATTAATTGAGTTAATCAGGGCGTTGACTTCGGGTGCCTTAATCTCCGCTAAATACGCCTTAATAAATTTAGAGCTCATGTCGCCATTAATACTGAATGCAGTGTTATTAGCAGAAGATGAGGCACTCGTAATTTGAAGGCCCCCCCCCATGAATTTAGCGGTGATATTTTCAAATTCTGGATTCATCTCCGTAACCCGAATCTTCCCTTGTAACTTTTCTAATGGGGGCAGATTACCCCATTGCGCACGATTGTCCATGAGATCAATTTTCGCGTCTACCTGAGTATTCGAGTTGCCAGAAAATGGAATTTTTAATCCTAAATTTAGGCTTGTTTGCCCTGTAACCGTAAGATTTTTTTCTAAACTAGGCTGCTGTTTTCCAATGGGCGAAGCATATAAATAATCCAACATTTCTGACGCACTACCTTGGGCTAAAGCATTGAGCGAAAGAATGATCTGTTTTGCGCTAACACTGGGTATTTCTGCATGTACTTGACTGATGAGCACCTTTTGATAATTAGCCTTTGCAATATCAACACTTAATGCAGACTCTCGCATGTTGATTTGACCGCTAATATTTTTTAATTCAGGCCAAGTACTTTGAGTGGGCAAAAGTCCAGGCACTGGTTTAAAGCTGACATCGGATATTGGCAGCGTCAAAGACAGTTCACCAGGTACTCCTTTTGCAAAAGGAGCTTGGTCTGGATCACCTTTAATATGAAGGCTGCCATCTGTTATGGTTCCCTGATTAAATGCTTTGCTTAAATATTTTTTTGTCTCATCATCAATACCAACTGGTAGATAGCGATAAGCGCTTGCAATGTTTGCCTTAGGAAAGCTCATATCAAGACTCATCTGATCATTTTGCTTGGGGCCCCCAATAACATAAACCAAGTCAAGAGTAGTGGTGATCTCTGAATTAGAAAGATTTAACTTTTTAGCGGTGATGGCCCAATTACCCTTTTTTTTCTCCCAAGAAATTTTGCCTTCTGCTTTATCAAATCTGATATTGGGATCAACTAATAGGTTATTTGCGACGACTTCCAGCGGCGATTCTGTCAAGGTAAGACTGCCTGCATCTTCATTAGCTGAAAGTGCGCCTGTTAAATGGGAAACGCTCGGCATCGAACTGTTGATGCCTGTAAAGCTGAGGTCAATCAGTTTTGCGCTGACGTCAAAATCTAATTGATTTGAACCAAACCAACTTCCCGTAATTGGAAGTGCAGATAAGGCCGATTTTTTTTCCGCCCAATGCATATTTAGGTTTTGTAATTCACCGTCAGGATTTGCTACCTTGATCCACTGCCGCACTTTTTTTGAGAGCGGTAGGTTACGAGCAAATAGGCTGGCATCTTTTACTAAAATTTTTGGGGATGAGAATCCAAACTCTTTAATTTCACCACCTGGTTCCGGGGGTCTCCAGCGGAAAGTCATGGGGCTGAGATTTTCAAGGGTAACGTTATTCGGACTGTCGATATCTCGCCATGCCAATGTCTTAGCGCTTACCGATAAAAGCCCGCGATCTGACTCTTGAGTGAAATTGCCCTCGAGATGTCCAAATTGAATTGGCCCATCCTCTTTGGAGAGTTGAACTTTTAATTGATCAACCGCTATTGACATCTCGCCACCATCAGGGGTGCCACCATCTAAGCTGAGATGTCCTTTTGAGCTAAGATTTCCTTCTAAGGCATATAGTGGAATCGTAAAGTCTTTAAAAATCTGGGTGAGATCAAAGCCAACAAAATCCCAAGAAAAATCCCCAACCCAATCATGCCAATTGCCAGCTTGTGTACCTAGCCGATGATGAAAATCAGCTTGAAATTTCACTGGAGAGGTATGCCACGGTGTTGTTACCGTAATTTCGCTGGAGTGATTCCGGATCCCATTATTCAAATGGAAGCTTTGGATATCGATAGAAGTTTTTAGTTTTTTGTTTTCAGAGTCTTGCCAGAAAATGGTGGCATTGCTTACGTCAATATTATTTTGTGAAAACAACCAATTTTCTGCGGAGTAATCTCCGGAATTACCATGTATCGGTATTCCTGCTATTGAAATAACGCCCTTATTATTACGCTGGGCATAAATCTGCGCACCGTCAAAATTGAGATCGTGAAAATAGGGTGCGAGGTGATAGAGGGAGTCCCAGCTAAGCTCGCCGCTAATTTTTTCAATAAAAAGTAGGGGCTTGGTTTTTTCCGGGCCATTAAAGCGCAGACCTTGTATTTCAAAGTTGGGGCGAATCCCTGTCCAAGAGACTTTTAGTTCATCAATTGAGATATCGGCGGCTAACCGGGCACTCATGAGTTTTTCTAATGTCGGTTTGGACTTTTCGATTTGAGGCCAAACCACAAAGCGGATAGCTAGATGCCCAAGTACAAAGAGTCCCACAACAAGAGCGAAAAGAATCAAAGCACGTTTACGCCATGATCGATCAGGACCTTCGGGGCGTATAGGAAGCACACTCTTTGGGCGCTGCGGGATCATATTTTGAAGCATAGACTCCATTATCCGTCACTCGCTTAAGGAATACCAAGCTTTGTCAGGAGATTTTGGTCCGGGATTAAGATGGTGAAATGGGCAATTTTTCTAGGCAAATCGAGGTTTTAAGGGAGCATTCCACTTATGCTCAGCGTTGGCTAAATGCTCGGCCTGAATGGGTGGGGTGGCTTGAAGCTCAAGGAGGTCAAGTTATTGATCTTGAGGGTATTCAAAGACTTTTAAGTCCTTGCGAATCTATGATTACAGGTCATACCCAAGATGATGCTCAATTTATGGCTAATTTGCGCTTGGCCCGTCAGCGCCTCATGCTCTTGGTTGCCTTTCGCGATCTGAATGGCATGGCTAGTCTTGCAGAGGTAACTCATGCCCTGAGTCAGTTTGCTCAAAGCTGTATTTGCCTTTCCATCGCCTATATCCGCGAAGATCTGAAACAGCGTTTTGGGCTCCCATGGAGTATTGCGCGGGATGCTGAGATGCCCTTAATGGTTGTCGGAATGGGCAAGTTAGGCGGTCTAGAGTTAAACCTCTCTTCCGATATTGATCTCATTTATTTATATGAGCAGGAAGGGGAAACAAAAGGTGGCCCCAAAAGCCTATCGAATCAAGAGTGGTTTACCTATATGGGTAAACGTCTCATCAAATTCTTATCAGAACACGATGCCAATGGCTTTGTATTTCGGGTGGATATGCGTCTGCGCCCTAATGGCGATTCGGGCCCCTTGGTATGCAGCCTGGATATGTTGGAAGAGTATCTGTTGGTGCAAGGTAGAGAGTGGGAGAGATATGCATGGATTAAAGGTCGTTTAATTGCCCCTTCAATAAATTCCCCTGCTTACGCTCATTGCGAAAAGGGGCTAGATCAACTGATTCGACCTTTTGTTTACCGTCGTCATTTAGATTATGGTGTCATCGCAGCAATTCGCGATTTACACGCCCAAATTCAGATTGAGGCGGAAAAACGGTCCTCTGGTCATCAAGGGCGCTCCCACGATATTAAATTAGGTCGTGGCGGTATTCGGGAAATAGAATTTTTAGCGCAAATGTTCCAGTTAATGCGTGGTGGGATTGATCCTCGGTTTCGTACGCGCCCAACGCTTGAGGTACTAGATTTCATTAGGCAGCAGGGACTTTTACAGGCTGAAGAGGTCGAAGCTTTAAAGGCGGCCTATGTTTTTCTGCGTCGTCTAGAGCATCGTATTCAGGTTTGGGATGATCAGCAGACGCACTATTTTCCCGATGAAATAGCCACGCGAACCCGTTTGGCTGCAAGCATGTCTAACCCCGGTGAGTCTATTGCTGTTGATCGATTTCTGATTGAGCTTGAAAAGCATCAGACAGCAGTTGCCCAATTGTTTGAGAAGGCTTTTATTTTGGATGAGCAGGCTCGTTTAACGCTTGCTCCTTTATCTCCTGAATGGGAGCTCGATCCTCAAGTCTTTCCTCAAGCATTGGCTCGTTGGCGCTTATGGAGCGAGAGTGCAAAACATAAACAACTTCCAGAGAAAAGTCGCTTAATCATCGGCAATCTGATTGAGCATGCGGCGGAAGATTTGCTGAAAAGTTGGTCGGAATCACTAGATGCCGATGTTGCACTTCTGCGCTTTTTCGATTTGCTGGAGGCGATTTCCCGTAGGGGTGCTTACTTAGCCATATTGGCAGAGTATCCAAAAGCTCTTCGCAATGTTATGGTCCTGCTGAGTCAGTCAAAATGGGGTGCGCAATATCTCGCTACACACCCCCATTTGTTGGATCATTTACTGAATTCGCGTGCAGAAATGATGCTCATCAAACATCCAGAGCAGTACTGGAAAGAAGTGAAGACTACATTGGATATGCATTTGGATGATGTCTTGAGTACTGGTGATGGTGCTGAACGCGCCATGGATATTTTGCGCGTGACTCATCACAATGAGACCTTCATCACTCTTTTG
>CAIYZI010000677.1 GCA_903930665.1 uncultured beta proteobacterium | reverse complement strand
CTTATCCAGAAGTCGCATGCATGGGTTGTCGCAGAGTATGACCAACTCTGTAAGATTCTTGCTGCTGAATTTGAGCACGAGCAGTATGATGTTCTGCCTAAGAAGAAGTCTTTGACTTTTTGTGTCCCAACGAGCAATGAGCTTCAGAAGAATCGCCATACGCTTTAAATGTCCCTGATTGCTTGCGTTTCATGGTCAGGCATCTTCACGCTAGGGTAGAAATATTTATTTGGTCACTTGGTTTTGGTCACGGATCTTGTCGAACTTTAACCACAGGAGATATCAACCTAAATAAAGTAAATGCCCTGTCGTCTACTCATAGCTGAATTGGCTTGAGAGAAGTGGTTCACTCAAAGGTAGCTGCTTAAGGCTTATGCTAGCGTTAGTTTGCTATTAAAATCGGGTGAAATGAATCCGCTGAGCCCCCATGCGGGGATGCCAAGCGCCCTCCAGCCCTTGCCGCCGTTCCCCGGGCAGCGCGTACATCACATTCATCGCAAGATCGCCTACGTTATAGAACCATGTAGCGAATGCGACCTTGCCATCCATTTGCGCCGTATCGATGTCACTCGCTCCGGCCATTTCAACCGGCATCGCCATCTAACCAAAAGCGAGATAGAGATAGGGATTTGGTTGTCCGCTCATGATGGCTTCGGCGAGCGGCGCGACGTCGATGGGGATTCCCCCTTCGACCACCAGGCAACCGAAAAGCTTCGTGAAGTACAGATGCACATTGCGCATCTCATGGCGCGTGTTGTAGGGAAATAACCAGTTGGCGCGAAATGACCCCGTCATCAGCAGTCTTGGCATTGTCGCACGCAGTTTCCGCGAGCAGTGCTCCCAAGCGTAGTCGTATGGCTGGGTGCGTGCGCTATTGCAGGTGAGGCGGATACGGTGTGCAAATTTGAGCGTATCCGACTTGAGACTGCCGACGTGCAGGTTCCGGCGTGTGGGCATGCCGGGGCGGTTGCTGGCGCTCAAAAAAGAGGGTCACGCTGCGAAGGTATGCCGAACAGGTGTTTTAAGTCAAAGGCCTTGACTAAGTGTTCGCGTGTCTCGGCTTTCTCAGCGCCGCAAATCCAGCACTTCATTTGGGGCTCTCGCTCAGCCACAGGGGACGAACCGTCCACTCTGGTCATGCATCCCGTAAGCGAAGCGAACGTGCCAAGCGTTTTGCACATCTTCTGGCACTAGCCCGATCTGCATGGACATTCCGGCAAAAGGCTTCATGTGTTTGCTACTCATATGAGCGGCGAACATTTCGAACGTATCAAGCAGTTGCTTCGAGAGTTTCGACATGAAAGTGGAAATGCTGATGCGCTCGATCGTGCTGCCTCGGAAATTTACCTCGATGGTCGGGACGGCAATCTTTCCATCGGGTTCAGGCTCGAAATCTCGTACTACTACGCCAGGCAAGTGGTGCTCAAGGCAGTCGCGCATATTACGCACCAGCTTCAGTACGGGAACCGCAATTTTTAGCACTTCGCAGAACGGGTCACTGTCGCTGTAGCGGTCCTTGGCCATGGCCTGCAGGTCGTCCCAATTTTTTCCTTTCTGTTCGGGGTAGAACAGTCGCACTATCTCTATGAGTTTTGCGGCAAAGTGGTCGGCCTTCTGAGCAAAAGTTTTGCATTGCGTTTGAACGTTGCCAGCAGAGGGTACCGTTTGGCTCCCGTCTTTCGACGGGTTCGCCCCCAGTTTGTTGATTGCCGCCTGCTCCAATGAAGCAAAGTTCTTATAAATCTCGTGCAGCTCCGCCAGTTCTGCTAGTGCTTCAAGTGTTAGCTCCATAGCCTTGTCCGAGTCGATGCTCAAGAACTCTTTGCGGAACAAGACCTTCGCTTGCATCAATGTCCGCCGTAGCAACTCAGAGTCCGTACCCAGGTCAAAGAGCTTCTGTTGGAACACTGGCGGCAGAGTTGGGTTTTTGCGCTCAGGGTCAATCTGGTCAGCCATCTGAACACGGTAGGTGCACTTCTTTGTGATGAGGTAGAGGTACTTTCCGAGCGGCAGCATTTCCTTGATGGGCGTGCCATCGTTGGGATTGTTCAGCGTGAACGAATTGCCTAAATCTCTGCTATGGCGGGGATCTGCCATGGAACCTCTCTCAAATGACGACTGACGCACTTCAGTTTAATCCGAATGCTGACTTTTAAATCAATCCACAGTGCTGCCCACTTTCAGGTTTTGAACTTCGGCCCAAACGAACATTGACCTTGTAAACCGGGGAGTGCTTGTTTATATCATTACGGTTTTGCTTCCCCTTGACCCAAATAAATACAGATTAGTCTTTGCCCCAGATTTTTGCCAGCTTCGTAGCTTGCCCAAATACTCTCCTTGGCAAATTGACAATCGGCTTTACTGTTAAATTCCGCAATACGCTCTAGACCGTCGGCGAGCAGGTACCGTCCAATCTCAGGGGGTTCTGGCAAGGTGGGTCTCTTGGGTTCTGGGAAAAGCAGGCCGATGATGAGTAATATCCCGCAGCCTACCAACCCAAACAACAACATCCAGTGGTCCTCGCGAAAGAACCACTTCACCCCTAAACCCAACTTTGCCTTGCAATCAGCCCAGAAGTTCTCGGTGAGCGCAATGACTAAAACAAAGGCAAAGAGCAGCAGGCCGCAGCACAGGCCAATATAGAAAATGGTGATCCAATTCATTTGTGCGAAGGTCATGACAGACCCCTATCTGAGTGTTTTTTCAGATCCGTTAGCTTTTGCTCCAGATCAAAGGTTTGAATAATGGCAAAGCACACCAAGGAGAGGGCGGACCAGCCCAGGGAGATATTGAGTAAGATTTGCATCGCAGATTCTTTCTATTCAAGTGGTTTTATTACCTAAAGAAGGCATCAAGCCGCATGCCTTAAAACCAAAGTAGCATGCGTTTTTACGAATGCAAGTTAGGAAAAAATGAGCCTTTACAGTATTGCAACACGCTGTGTTGACTCAGCAGGTGATTTATAGCTATTGGCGCCAATGGCGCTTTAGGCGAGCAAACACGATGCTTGCGTAGTAGGCTCGTTTTTAGATTGAAGGCATGGATCAGCCACACAGCTGCGCCCAGTAAGAAATTGTGAAATCCACCTTCCATCAGACCGGTGTATATCAGCTGATTTTGTGACTGTTAACCTCATATTGAATTGCTTGAGCGAAATTTGATTGGCGCATGATATGTGCGTCACCCTTATTAACCCGGATTAAAAAGCTCGCTCAGTGAGCCAGTCCTACCCTAAAATGAACAAACAATTCATGAGGGAATGGAAGAGGTCAATGGGCTTTCGCTTTCAAAAACGCATTCGCATCTTCAAGGGCCTCACAATCCATTTAAGTAAATCAGGCGCCAGCCTTTCTATTGGTGGTCCTGGCGCATCCGTCAATTTAAGTGAGCGGGGCACTAAAACCACCGTGGGATTACCGGGAACGGGTGTGTCTTATTCTCAGATGGATTCAGTTCAACATAAGGCGCCAGCATCCCACGAAAGCGTAGAGCCTCAAGAGCATATCTATATAGAGCCCAGAAAAGAGGCATCCTGGCCTACCCTCGTATTTGGGGGATTGATCTTAGTGACCATTGGGTATCTGATTGCTCGGATGATTCGGTAAGTAACTAGTGAAAAGCCTGTTTTTTGAGTTTCGATTGCTTTCCCCGTGCCTGTCAGGGCAGCATGATTAGAAATTTAGTATGAGTAACAATGGTGGTACTGGAATTTTTATGGGCTGCAAGGATTTCACTGCATTAGGGATGTGTGCGAAAGCGCGTGCTACAGCAAATCAAGATCAATTTAGGGTTTGTAAACAGATGCAGAAGAGTGTTTGAGTGTTGCGTAGGCTCATTATTTGAGCCTAGGATGCGTTAAAGTCAATTTGTAGAGTGGGGTAGGGGGTGGCGCAAGCATAAAAAGAGCCGCACATGGCGACTCTGCATTTGGTGCATTTTTCGGCTTGTTAGCGTTCAAAGCACATATCCCAATCTACTATCGTCGCAGTATAGTCTATATTTATAGTTTCTGTAAACAATAATTAGCTTGGAGGGGCGTATGTTGCCTAAATTGCAATATCGTTTGGCATTGGATATCGGCACAAGCTCAATAGGTTGGTGTTTGCTAAAAATTAGCCCAGATTATCAACCCCAAGCCATTATTAGAATGGGTGTTCGTATCTTTTCTGATGGTAGAAACCCCAAGGATGGATCTTCCTTGGCGGTAACGAGACGCGAAGCGAGGCAAATGCGCAGAAGGCGCGATCGGCTTCTTAAACGTAAGGTGCGGCTCGTTGACTCACTTGTTAAGCTTGGTTTCTTTCCGAAGGACCATGAAGAGCGGTTTTCCAGTGTCAATTTAGATCCTTACTTATTGCGAAAAAAGGGGCTCTATGAGGCTCTTTCGGCACACGAGTTTGCCAGAGCACTTTTTCACCTAAATCAACGTCGTGGATTTTTAAGCAATCGCAAGACCGATAAAAAAGACAACGATAGTGGTGCTTTGAAGCAAGCAATTATTAAGCTGAGGGCAAAGTTAGAAGAAGAGGATTGTCAGACTTTGGGTGAATGGTTAGCCAAACGTCATGAGAAGGGATTAAGTGTTAGGGCTAGGCTGCGCGGTAAAACTCAACAAGAAAAAGCCTATGATTTTTATGCGG
>CAIYZI010000676.1 GCA_903930665.1 uncultured beta proteobacterium | reverse complement strand
GGCGGCGCCAATCACCTTAGGAGTAATTTCGCTAAAAACAATGATTAATAAGGCAACCACTAGAGTTGCAATCGAAAGCACCAACCCACTTTCACCAAAAATATGTAGTGCAATACCAGTAACCAAAATTGGTAAAACTGTATTGATAAGGTTATTAGAGATTAGCAAAACAGATAAAAGCGAATCGATCCGTTTCAAGAGCTTTTCTGCCAAGCCCGCACCTGCATTGCCGCTTTTAGCCATAGCACGTAGGCGATGACGATTTGAGGACAACATGCTCGTTTCAGCCATAGAGAAAAAGCCGGATAAAGCGAGTAAAAAAAGGACAAGAGCAACTTGACCAAAAAAAGGCCAATCGTCAAAGAAGGTGTCCATTAAGCATGCCTGAAAAAAGTAAGGAAGAACCAATATAGCAAAGTGCTTTGAATTGAGCTATGACTTGATTTACAAAGTACCTCATACCACCCTGATTATTATGTAAGAATCTTCCTCATGGTCCTAACCCAACTAACAATTTCTTCCGCAGATATTCAGTATTGCGTAATGGCCGCCCCCTTTGGGCGTCTTGGCATTTCTACGGAAATGGTAGAAGGGAGTCTAATGTTGTCCGGAATTAACTACCTTCCTTTCGAATCCTCCTTAAAGCCGCCAAAAAATGATCTCGCCAAAGAGGTGATTCGGCAGTGCAATGCTTACCTTAACAACCCATCGCACCATTTTGATTTACCCCTAAAGCCAGTTGGCACATTTCATCAGCAAAAGGTGTGGGGCAGCATTCTGGAGATCCCTCTTGGCT
The DNA here is from genome assembly GCA_903930665.1 of uncultured beta proteobacterium. GTDB lineage: Bacteria > Pseudomonadota > Gammaproteobacteria > Burkholderiales > Burkholderiaceae > Polynucleobacter. The sequence continues at coordinate 2,410 of CAIYZI010000676.1, read as the reverse complement.
TAACTAGAACTTATGGCGAATTGGCTTATTTAATTCGAAGTGGGCCACGTGCGGTTGGTACTGCATGTGGAGCAAATCCTTATCCCTTGATCGTGCCATGCCATCGAGTAGTTTCAGCACAAGGAATTGGCGGATTTATGAAGGAGAATTCACCAGGTTTTTATCGCCAAATTAAGATCTGGCTTTTGAAGCACGAAGGTATTTTGTAAAGTCTTTATAGTTTTCTCAAAGACTTAGAAAAGAGGTGAAAAAAGATCTTGATTAGCCCATCATAGCTTGCGGCTAGCTTGGTAAAGACATAGAACATGCGTACGGTGTTTCTAGTAAGCTTTACATCTTCTTTGCTATTGAATTCTTTTTGAGTTGCGATTTTATTTAAGGTCATTACTGCTAGACCAAACGCCAGAAAACAAAATTGCCTAATGCCTTTATCCTGTTTGGGAATCAGGAGGATATATCTCAAAGACTCTTTTAACTTAAAGTAGGCAATGTGTAGCAGCTCCACTTGGCTCATGTGAGCTGGCTTCCAAGATACTCCGCGGGCTCTATCCTCAGGCGAATCTTTGAGAATATTTGTCATTTGTAAGGCTTGCCCAAATGCAATGGCTAAGCTTTCATGCCCTTTAATATTTTTAGCAAAATTTGGAGAGTATTGGCTAAAAATGCTGGTAAGTAACTCCCCCACAACACCAGCGACCACATAGCAATACTCTTCAAACTCTCTTAAATCTTGAAGTCCAGATTGAGTTTGCTTCCCATGAAAATGGGACATGCCCTCTGACATAATTGAAACGCAACGGCCAACAGCTTCTTGATCAATCGCTGGACAGGTATGCAAAATTCGCAATACAGTGGGAGTATGTGCAATTAAATCTAATTCATCATGATTTGAATAATTTTGAAGCGCCTTAAGACAGGGCTCTACAAATTTACTGACGAGCGTTTTACCGAGCACGGCATCTAAAAATAATTGAGAAAGATCTTGCTTGCTTGCTGGGGTTAGCTCTGCTGCATCTTCAATAGTGTCGATGATTCGACAAAGAAGATAGGTATTGCCAACGACTTTCTCAATAGGGAAGGGCAAAAGGGGAATGGTGAGGGCAAACGTGCGAGATACCGAATTGAGGATGGCTTTTTGATAAGCCAAATCAGCACTAGGGTTCTCTATTGAAAAATTCACCTTTGAATTATGTCAGACTAACCCACTTAAAATTGGAGCTGAAGACGCTCTTGGGTCGCATGCGATGTACTCATGAGACTTTGCCACTTAAAAAAAGACTTTTTAAATCTTAGGCTTGCCTTACTAGTGAGTATTCGCACAATGCATAAAGCGCTTCGGTTGCTTTATTCTCGGGGAAATTTTTCAGGGACTCTAGGGCCAAATCTGCTTCTTTTTTAGCTGCTACTTGCGTGTAATCCAACGCACCTGAGTTTTGGACGGCATTGAGGATTTGAGAAAATACATCTTCCGGTAAATCTTGATTTTGCTCAATGGCAGCCCTTACTAGGAGGCGTTCTTCAGTTGTGCCATTTTCTAATAAATAGATTAACGGCAGTGTTGGCTTGCCTTCACGCAGATCATCACCCGCATTTTTCCCCATTTGCTCTGCATTAGCTGTGTAGTCTAGGAGGTCATCCATTAGCTGAAACGCAGTGCCGATATGGCGTCCAAAAGCAGCCGCTTGTTCTTGTTGCGCGGGGCTTGTATTGGCCAAAATAGCGCCGAGCTCTGTTGAGGCTTCAAATAATTTAGCGGTTTTATAGCGAATGACTTGGAGGTAGCTTGCTTCGCTGACTTCGGGGTCATTCATGTTGAGTAGTTGCAATACCTCACCCTCGGCAATTGTATTGGTGGCATCAGACAAGATCTGCATGACTCGTAGGTCGTTGGGACCAACCATCATTTGGAATGCTCTTGAGTACAGAAAATCCCCGACCAAAACGCTTGCTGCGTTACCAAAGGCGGCATTTGCCGTCTCTCGACCTCTTCTTAGGGTGGATTCATCGACAACATCATCATGTAATAGGGTGGCTGTGTGAATAAACTCCACCACGGCTGCCATTTCTAGTGCATGTGGCGTTTCTTTGCCATTGGCTAAGGCTTTAGCAACCAATAAAAGGAGTGCTGGCCGTACCCGTTTGCCACCAGCCTGGATAATATATGTGGAAATTTGGTCAATTAAAGCAACTTTTGACGCTAATTTTAGGCGAATAACTTCGTCTAGTGCCTTGAAATCTAAGGAAATTGGGGCCAAAATTTGGCTTAGTTCATTGTTTTTGACAGTGCTCGTCATGCAATATATAATAATGGGCTTGGCTTATCCACGGTGGATAAGCTTAAATGTAGACTTAAATTGAGGTTTCAAACCATGTACGCGGTCATAAAAACCGGTGGCAAACAGTATAAAGT
>CAIYZI010000675.1 GCA_903930665.1 uncultured beta proteobacterium | reverse complement strand
TCTGGGGCAGCCGCTGGAGCACATACCGGCGCAACCGTTCCAGTCAAAATTCCTGGGTTTACAACCTTTTTATTGCCGACCCAAGTAATGCCTAGGGTACATACAAAGAAAACAATCGCCAAAATTGCAGTGGTATGGGATAAAAAGTTGGCTGACCCACTGGCGCCAAAGAGGCTGCCAGAAGCACCAGAGCCAAATGCTGCACCCATATCCGCACCCTTACCTTGTTGTAGCAATACCAACAAGATAACGCCCAAAGCAGAAATTACCTGCAAAACGATTAACAAAGTCTTAAACCATTCCATGACTTAACTCCAATTTAAAAATATCTATGCCTGACAAATGGCCAAAAAATCTTGAGGATTTAATGAAGCACCCCCAATTAATCCACCATCAATATCCGGCATTGCAAAAAGTTCAACGGCATTATCAGGCTTAACGCTGCCGCCATACAAAATTCCCACATGGGAAGCTACATCTTCATTAAATTCAGCCAACTGTAAACGGATGGCTTTATGCATATCTTGAGCAACTTGCGCGCTCGCTACTTTACCAGTACCAATAGCCCATATGGGCTCATACGCAATCAAACAATCGGCTAGGCGGTCTTGCAATACAGAAACCTGTCTGGCGATCTGACCACATACCACCTCAGTCTCTCTACCTGAATTTCGCTCATCCGCAGACTCGCCAACACAAATAATAGGCGTCAATCCAGCATCCAGAGCCTGTAGTGCCTTAGCGGAAACCAATTCATCCGTTTCTTGATGCATTTGTCGACGCTCAGAATGCCCAACAATCACATACTTACAGCCCAGCTCTTTTAGCATCGCAGCACTCACCTCACCAGTAAAGGCGCCTGAGTTATGGGCGGATACATCTTGTGCTCCTAAACTTAAAAATGCTAAAGAGCACTCTTTAATTAACTGTTCACACTGAGAAAGATAGGGAAACGGTGCGCAAAGCGCAAACATCCTTCCAGCAGGCATACCCTGCTCCATCCCTTTACAAACGGCCTTCACCCAGCTCTCATTGCTAGCCAAGCTACCATTGAGTTTCCAGTTACCAATAACAATTAGTGGGCGCATATAACGAAATATAAAATTTAAACGGTTAAGACAATCTTGCCCACATGCTCTGATGACTCCATCAAGCGATGGGCTTCAGATGCTTGATCCAAGTTAAAAGTTTTGTAGATAACGCTCTTTAATTTTCCAGCATCCAACAAAGGCCAGATACGAGCATGCAATTGTTCAGTGATTTGCTTTTTGAACGCAACCGATCTTGGACGCAAAGTGGAGCCCGTAATGGTTAGGCGACGACGCAAGATTTGCCCCGTATTCACCTCTGCTTTAGTTCCACCCATGATGGCAATAATTACCAAACGACCATCATCAGCAAGGCACTCGATTTCACGAGGGATGTAATCACCCGTAACCATATCCAGAATAACGTTGACACCTTTTCCATCGGTAGCTTTTTTAAGCTCTTCTACAAAGTCTTGTGTCTTGTAGTTGATCGCCAAGTCAGCGCCCAACTTAATACAAGCATCGCATTTTGCATCTGTACCGGCCGTGACAAATACTTTATGGCCTAAGGCCTTGGCAATGAGGATTGCTGCAACACCGATACCGCTAGATCCGCCTTGAACCAGCAAGGTTTCACCCTGAGACAACTGACCACGCATGAATACATTGCTCCACACGGTATAGAAGGTTTCAGGTAAAGCGGCTGCTTCTATATCCGTAAAACCTTTTGGATATGGCAAGCATTGAGCGATGGGGGCAACGCACAATTGCGCATAACCACCACCCTGCACCAAAGCACAAACTTTGTCGCCAATCTTTAGACCAAATGCATTATCGGGATGAGTTAAATCTCCACCAATAATTTCACCAGCCACTTCAAGACCAGGAATATCCGATGCGCCTACCGGAACTGGGTAATGCCCTTTGCGTTGCAAAACGTCTGGGCGATTCACGCCAGCGGCATAAACCTTAATCAATACCTCGCCAGATCCAGCAGCAGGAGCTAAAGGATCTGGACGAGTGGCGGATGTCAAAACCTCTGGTCCGCCAAACTCTTTGATTTCGATTGCGCGCATATGAAATCGACTACTTCTACTTTTTGACTATTGCCGATTACTTAAACAGGCTCGCCATCAGTGGAAGCAGCTTCAGCCACAACCTGTGCAACTGTAGTATCAGCTAAAGGAGCAATTGTGCCGCCCTCATCTGCCATCGCAGCTTTGAGGGATAAACGCAAACGACCACGCTCATCAGCAGCTAACAATTTCACACGAACAATTTGACCTTCTTGGAGGTAATCTTTAACTTCTTTTACACGCTCATTAGAAATTTCAGAGATGTGCAAGAGACCGTCTTTACCTGGAAGAATATTTATCAAAGCGCCGAATTCCAATAACTTCACAACTGGGCCTTCGTAGATCTTACCTACTTCAGCTTCAGCAGTAATGCCTTCGATACGCGCTTTGGCTTCAGCCATACCTTCTGCGCTTGTAGAGGCAATCGTTACTGTACCGTCATCTTTAATATCGATGCTGCATCCAGTTTCTTTAGTCAAGGCTTGAATTGTTGCGCCGCCTTTACCGATAACTTCACGAATCTTGTCTGGATGAATCTTGAAAGAAACCATACGTGGAGCGTGTGCTGACAATTCTGTACGAACTGAGCCCATTGCTTCTTGCATTTTGCTCAAAATATGTAAACGGCCTTCTTTAGCCTGAGCCAATGCGACCTGCATAATTTCTTTAGTGATACCTTGAACTTTGATATCCATTTGCAAAGCAGTAATACCGTTAGCTGTACCTGCTACTTTGAAATCCATATCCCCTAAGTGATCTTCATCACCCAAGATGTCGGTCAACACAGCAAAACGATTGCCATCAAGAATCAAGCCCATTGCAACACCAGCAACGTGAGCTTTTACTGGAACACCAGCGTCCATCATTGCTAAACAGCCACCGCAAACAGAAGCCATTGATGAGGAACCATTTGACTCAGTGATTTCTGAAACAACACGGATGCTGTATGCAAAATCTTCTGCGCTTGGCAATACTGGAATCAAAGCACGTTTAGCCAAACGACCGTGACCAATTTCACGACGCTTTGGGCTACCTACACGGCCAGTTTCACCAGTAGCAAACGGGGGCATGTTGTAGTGGAACATGAAGCGATCGCGGTACTCGCCTTCAAGCGCATCAATGATTTGCTCATCACGTGCTGTACCTAAAGTAGCAACAACGAGCGCCTGTGTTTCACCACGGGTAAACAAAGCTGAACCGTGGGTACGTGGCAAGATGCCGTTACGAATTTCGATTGGGCGAACAGTACGTGTATCGCGACCATCAATACGTGGCTCGCCGTTCAAAATCTGGCTACGAACAATCTTCGCTTCGATTTCGAACAAGATGTCATTAACAGCAACTGGATCAACATCACCTTCTGTAGCTAATTGAGCTAATACTTCTTTAGTAATTTCTTTCAACTTGTCAGAGCGTGCACCCTTTTGACGAATTTGATATGCCTCGCGCAATGGGCCTTCAGCCAATGCAGTTACCTTAGCAATAAATGGCTCATCTTTAGGAGCAGCAGTCCAATCCCACTCTGGCTTGCCAGCTTCTTGGACCAATTCGTTAATGGCGTTGATAGCAGTTTGCATTTGGTCATGACCATATACAACAGCACCCAACATGATTTCTTCGGACAATTGGTTAGCTTCAGACTCAACCATCAATACTGCCGCTTGTGTACCAGCAACGATCAAGTCGAGTTCGCTAGTAGCTTGCTCAGCACGAGTTGGGTTTAACAAGTATTGACCGTTGGTATAGCCAACACGAGCCGCACCAACTGGGCCGCTAAAAGGAATACCTGAAACAGCCAAAGCTGCAGATGCCGCGATCAAAGCAGGAATATCAGAAGGGACATCAGGGTTGATAGACAACACATGAATCACTACTTGAACTTCGTTCAAAAAACCTTCTGGGAACAAAGGGCGCAATGGACGATCGATCAAACGGGAGATCAATGTCTCACCTTCAGATGGACGACCTTCACGACGGAAGAAGCCGCCAGGAATCTTACCTGCAGCGTAAGTCTTCTCTAGGTAATCAACTGTCAAAGGGAAAAAAGATTGGCCAGGTTTTGCTGATTTAGAAGCAACTACTGTACCCATTACTACTGTGTCATCTACATTAACGATAACGGCACCACCAGCTTGACGAGCAATCTCGCCTGTTTCGATTGTTACTTGATGGTTACCCCATTGAAAACTCTTTACTGCTTTATTAAACATAGTCATCTGATCTTCTCCAAAATGTTCACGCAATACCCACATGAGAATTGCGTTTGCCGTGTGATAGCAGTGTCACGACAACACTGGAGCGTTTAAAGATTACAAGGGATGCCATTCCAGGGAGGCACTGAGTAAATAAACCCAGAAACTCATTGGAATGACACGATCCCCTAAACAAATAATCTTGAAGCGCCCAAAAAACATGCCATCTGCTCAAGACTGTTTCTCGAAAGAAGCAACCTTAAGAAAGATGGCATTTCAGTACCGATAAGAATTACTTACGGAGACCTAATTTCTCGATCAATGCGCGATAGCGACCCAGATCTTTACCTTTGAGGTAATCTAAAAGGCGACGGCGACGTGAAACCATCTTCAACAAACCGCGACGGCTGTGATGGTCTTTGGCGTTAGCCTTGAAATGGGGGGTTAATTCATTAATACGGGCTGTTAGCAATGAAACTTGAACTTCAGGGCTACCTGTATCGTTTGCGCTACGTGCGTTGTCTTTGACGATTTCCGCCGTTTTGATATCAGCAACTGCCATTTTCATACTCCTTACTTGCGAACACTTGAGCTTTCACCCATTGCGTGTCGTGCGTTAATTAAAAATAAAACAAAAAAGCTTTAAAAATCAAAGCCCTCGAATTGTAACAGACGCAGCTTTGATCGACCAAGCTGTATGCATACTCCAGCTTTAATGAGAGATTTTTGGGATAATCAGACAACATTAAATACCTCAATACGAGGTATCCAGAATAAAACCATCAATTAAATCAGATACTTAAATCAATTTATGAAGCAATTACTTGCCAAACTCGCCATTCCCCTGCTCCTGCTGATGCCCATCACGCAGGCTTTTGCTCAATTCTCATCGGTATTTGGCCCTGGAAAATCCATTATTGAGCAGCAAAAAGATGCTCTTAAAAAGAGTGAAGCGACACTTCTCCATCTCTATAAGACTCAACCAAGCGCTAAAGCCGTTGTTGATCATGCCGTGGGATATGCCACTTTTAGCAACTTTGGGATGAAAATCTTGATTGCCGGTGGTGGTACTGGTAGCGGCGTCGTCTTCAGTAAGGAATTTAAAAAGCCTATCTATATGAATATGGCAGAAATTCAAGCTGGCCTGGGTTTTGGCATTAAGTCATTTGAAAACATCTTCGTCTTTGAAACTACAGCCGCACTCAATGATTTTGTAAATTCAGGCTGGACTTTTGGAGGT
>CAIYZI010000674.1 GCA_903930665.1 uncultured beta proteobacterium | reverse complement strand
GTGCCTTGCTCTGAGCATGGGGTGGCCATATTTAGGTGAATAGATATCGGGACCCCCCATCCAACCAGTAAGGAAGAATTTGAGTTTTTCCCTGGACCCGTCAAGTTCTTTTGGGTGCATCTCTCTTAATTCCGCATAATGGGTTTCGAGGGCCATCAGATCGTAGAAACGATCTACCAACTCGTCGATCTTATCGAGACCGCCAATAGCTTCGTAAATACTTTGTCTTTCGCTCATTGGGTCATTTTAATGGTGTGCGGAGGGGAATTGGCAATTCCCTTGAATCGGTATAGAGTTAAAGTTTGTAACGATTTAATAACTTACTGATAAAGGATGGGATGATGGATAAAAAAGATTTTCAAGCTTGGCAGCAAGCAAAAGCAAAAGAATTGTTTGTGTACTCCCATAAGCTCTTAGATGCAGCTAAGCAACTCAGTGAGCATCACCTTGCCGAAATTGAGTGGGGCATGAAAAATGCCATGGATAGTGCTAAATCTGCTGCCAAAAACGACCTTGCTAAATTGAAGGACTTACAAGTAGAGGCTAGCAAAGAGGCTGCAAAACGAGCAGTGGGATATCAAAAGAAAGTAAAAGCTGTACTCAAAGATCTTGGCGAAAATGCGGCAGATGAAACTGAAAAACATCTTGAAAAAGTGCGAACATCATTAGTAGGCTGGCTTGAAGATGCTGAAAATAAAATGCCATCACAAGCTGAAAAACTATCTAAAGTCGTGCACGAAATGTCCACGACAGGGCAGAAGATGTTTAAAGAGGGCCGACGTATTGTTAATCAAGTCGCCGATGCTGCTGAAAAGAATTTGGACAGCTACACAAAAAAATCTTCTGAAACTAAAAAGAAGGGTGACTAAAAAGTCTAAAGGGTTTTCTTAGCCCCCTAAAAGCTGCCTCATGAGGCAGCTTTTTATTTCCAGCCCTGTATCCAAAGCTCTGTATTGGTGAGATCTCGCCAGGCGATAAGCTGAACTTTTTTGCTGAATACAGCTTCCAGTTCAACGTGTTCAATTTTTTCAGAGGGAGGCTCTGGGAGAATGACCTTGATAACTAAAAAGTGTTTTTGTTTATCAATGGATTTCACAGCAGTCCATTTACTCAATAGTAATTTTTTTGGACTTAAGGGGTTGGTCTTATTAGAGGGCATCACAGCGGTACTCCATTGCGTTGCTAGATAAAAAGCCGGTACTTGGAGTGAAGATATTCTTTGAATTCTCAATTGCTGCAGGGCATGAAGAGTCAAAAAAGCTTTGCGATCCAAGGCTTCCACAATAACGGTAAGTTTTTTCCTGAAATTGCATTTGGGCTTTTTTCAGAATCATTGGGGATTTTTCTTCGCTAGAGTTCTTGCAACTCCAGGTGGTGTAAGTCTCCCTTTCGCAGGCTGTTAAAGCCAATAGCGAAACAATAAAAATGACAGAAAAAAGACGTTGACCAAAGAATTTCATAGGGTTAAGCATACTGAATATAGAAATTCTGTGTTGGTGCAGCACGTTCCCAGGGTTTCGATAAAGTTGATCTAAATCCGTATTTTTGGAGTTTAGAAGGGGGTTATAGGTTATTTCTAAGAGTTATCCCTGATTTGAGTCTGTAAATGCTACGGTTTTTATGGAGATATACTGATTCGGAGTTAGGAGCTCATCTATTTTTAGAACCCAGGAGAGAGACAAGATGTCACAACATGAAACATTGCTAGCCGCTTTTGAAGCTTATAAAGCTGAAAATGAAAAATTTGTAGAAAAAGGCATTAAGGCCTCTGCTGCTCGCGCGCGTAAGGCCTTGCAGGAAATTGCTGGGGCTTGCAAAGAGCGTCGCAAAGAAATTACTGCGGCAAAAGAAGAAATGGAAGCTAAGAAATAATTAATTTCTTAGTCGAGTAAAAAGCCTAGTCCTCATTGAGTTCTAGGCTTTTTTACTTATAGCGCAACAGAAAAAAGCGTCACCTTCATTGCTTTTTTGCGGATCTTTATCAAGGATTGGTATTCTGGGCTATGCGCCCAAGTCTGAGCGTCGATTAACTGTGGAAACTCAAGCTCAACGTAAGAGCCAAATTTTTGGCAGGTTAGCTCATTCCAAAAGACATCGGCAGTTGTACCGCGACCAACAATCTTTCCTTTGTAGAGTTCAATGGTGTGACCTACCTCACTGCGATATTTTTCAAATTCTGTAAGGTCTTTTAGTTCAATTAAGCCAATTACTTTGACAGTCATATATGCTCGCTAGAAATAAACTCTGTATCAGTTTATAGGGCCTTATGCAGGCAATTGCATTTCTACTATCACAGGATGTTCTAGTTTGGCACTCATCTGACCAATAACGCATGCATTAAAGAATTGGTGTTTTTCAAAAATTGCCAAAACTTCATCAACAGCATCCGAACTACATGAAACCAACAGACCGCCACTGGTTTGCGGGTCTGTTAATAAGGCCTGTTGTGCTGGGGTAAATCCATTGGGCAGAGATACGTCTGATCCATAGCTAATCCAATTCCTATCAGATGCGCCTGTAATGACGCCTTGATCAGCAAGCTCTTGAACCCCAGAAAGCAGGGGTATTTCCTTCCAATAAATGTGAGCCGTGCATTTGGAGCCGCGTGCTAGTTCTAAGGTATGTCCAGCTAGGCCAAATCCTGTCACATCAGTTAAGGCATGCACACCAGCCAGCTTGGATAAATCTGGTCCTGGGGTATTGAGCTTGGTAGTGTTGGCAATCATCTCTTGATAGCCTACTTGATCGAGACAGTCCTTTTTTAAGGCTGCAGAAAGGATGCCTACTCCCAATGGTTTACTCAAAATTAATATATCACCAACTTGGGCGGAAGCATTGCTTTTCACCAGTTTAGGGTCAATGATGCCAATGGCTACTAGACCGTAAATAGGCTCTACGGAATCAATTGTGTGACCACCTGCGATAGGGATGCCAGCACCACGACAGGCTTCTGCGCCACCCTCAAGAATTCTTGCGATCGTTGTATTTGATAGTACTTTGATGGGCATGCCGACTAATGCTAGTGCAAAGAGAGGCTTGCCACCCATTGCGTAAATATCGCTGATAGCATTGGTCGCTGCAATTTTTCCAAAGTCATACGGGTCATCAACAATCGGCATAAAGAAGTCGGTTGTTGCAACAATGGCTTGAGATTCGTTGATTTGATAGACGGCCGCATCATCTGAGGTCTCAATACCAACTAAGAGTTCTTTAGGAAAAGGAAGTTGCGGTACATTTTTAAGAATTTCCGCTAGAACGCTGGGAGCAATTTTGCAACCACAGCCGCCACCATGAGAAAGTGACGTTAATCGTGGTTCTTGTGTGGGTGTGGTGTAGTTTGAAGTCATATTCGATCAAGATATTAATGAAATGGAGGTCTGCGAAATTATTGACGCAAAAGCGCTTCAATTTTGGCTTTTACTTCGTCACTATCGGCATTGTCGATCGAGCCAATCCAAACGCTTTCTATCTTACCGTTTTTACCTACTAAAAAGCTAGTTGGAATACCGCGAGCCTTCCAGGTTTTGTAGATTGTGCTGTTACGGTCTTGCACTATTTCGATGGCATTTTCGGGAATGCCGCTACCTTTTAGAAACTGCGTAATGCGCGGTTTCATTTCCCCGAGATTGATTGCTACAACCTTTAATCCCCTTGCCCCATACTTCTCTTGTAAATAAATCAGCTCATCAAATTCTTCCCTGCAAGGCTCGCACCAGCTCGCCCAAAAGTTGACGATGATTACTTTGCCTTTATAGGTACTCAGATTGAAATCTTGGCCTGCAAGGTTTTTTAATTGAAGGGGTGGCGTTTGGGTGATGCCTTGAGTAGCTGCAGAGTGCCACTGTGCTTGAGAGATATTTGGATAAATGCTTGTCAGCAATAAAAAAAGAAGCGAGAAAATCATCCCTCTCGCTTGCATTCTTCTTGGGTAGCTACTCACTGAAAACATCCAAAGATTTCAATTAACTAATGCGTCTGCTAGTAATTTTGTATTTGAAATTATCTGGATCTAATGAATCAAAACGACCTTCTTGGTTTTCCGCTTGCGGATACATTAAAAATGGAATTGAGTTGTCTTTACCAAGCTTGGAGCCAGGAAGGGTTATATCGTGGTCATAGTTATATGCCATCCAATTCATCTCCCAATTACCAAAGAGGTATTCACGAATAGCCAATACCTTCGGATCGTTAGCTGGAAGGCCACCAGTTTCCTCTAGGATCACCTTGCGAACGTCGGCAGGGTCAACAGGTACCCAGCCATAACCAACTGCATAGAATTCAGCACGGCAATGTTGCGCTTTGGTGATTTCCCCAGATTTGCCAAGACTCTTATAGCCGCGTGCAGAGTCGGCAATACGAATGCCATATACGTCACGAGCAGGCACGCCAACTGAGCGAGCTAAAGCTACGAATACGGCATTGATGTCAGCGCATTTTCCGCCCAAATTATTTGTTTCCAGCATAAGTTTGACATCGCCTTGACCGCAGCCACGAGTTTTCGCATCGCGATGGGTGTTATCTGCGACCCAGTTGTAAATTGCTTTAGCTTTTTCAATATCAGTAGCGTTGCTAGGCAAAGAGCCAAGAGCCTCTAAAGCTTT
>CAIYZI010000673.1 GCA_903930665.1 uncultured beta proteobacterium | reverse complement strand
TGAACCTTGAAAATCCTGCAGTGCAACGATACCTTGATAAGGAGGTTGCCCAGGCTCGCGATTAGCAGGATCTAAGGTGATTACAAGGCGACCTGACTGATCTGCATCTAAAAGCTGGTTTAAGGTGGCATCAGGGTCAATTTCAGAGGCATCGACGGAAAGTTTGACCGTTGCTCTCATTGAAAGATCTGATTTGCATTCAACGACTAGCAGTTGAACGGGCCCCTTGCTTTGAGCCTGAATAATCAAGGTGCCATCGAACTTTAAGCTGGCGCTTAATAAAGTTGCCGCACCGACAAAGTCCCCCAGGATCTTTTTAATTACTGGCGGGTCGTTGCGATGCTCTAAAACGGCTTCCCAAGCGGTGCCAATTGAGACTATTTCGCCGCGAACAGGGGCGCCATCACACATAAATACGAGTAATTGATTCATAAACGAAAGTATCCACTTTTTTCAGAAATTCGTCCCAATTTGCTTGACCTGAGATAATGGCATTTATGCATATTCGTACACGATTCGCCCCTAGTCCCACGGGCTTTATACATCTGGGAAATCTTCGCAGTGCTCTATATCCATGGGCTTTTGCGCGTCACAATCATGGAGACTTCATTTTAAGAATTGAAGATACTGACGTAGAGCGCTCTACACAAGAAGCGGTTGATGTCATTATTGAGGGCATGGCCTGGTTAGGTCTTGATTTGGATGAAGGTCCGATCTATCAAATGCAGCGTATTGACCGTTACCGTGAAGTCATTAAACAAATGGTGGACTCAGGATTGGCCTATCCCTGCTATATGAGCGAGGATGAACTCAATAAATTGCGTGATGAGCAGATGGCCAATAAAGAAAAGCCTCGTTACAACGGTTTATGGCGTCCTGAAGAAGGTAAAACCTTGCCGGCAATACCTGAAGGTGTAGAGCCAGTGATTCGGTTTAAGAACCCCATTGGTGGCTCGGTCATCTGGCAAGACGCAGTCAAGGGTCAAATTGAAATTAGCAATGACGAGTTAGATGATTTGGTTATTGCTCGCCCAGATGGCACGCCAACTTACAATTTTTGTGTCGTGATTGATGATATGGATATGAATATCACTCACGTGATTCGTGGTGATGATCACGTAAACAATACCCCAAGGCAAATCAACATCATGAGAGCTTTGGGAGGCGTGCCGCCCGTATACGCTCATTTGCCAACGGTTCTGAACGATACCGGCGAAAAAATGAGTAAGCGCAATGGCGCTATGAGTGTGCGCGATTATCAGAAAGCAGGGTACTTGCCTGAGGCGATTCTGAATTACCTCGCACGTTTAGGTTGGTCACACGGTGATGCAGAAGTATTTACTAAAGAGCAATTTGTAAATTGGTTTGATTTAGATAACTTAGGACGCTCACCAGCGCAGCACAATCCGGAAAAACTTCTCTGGTTGAACCATCAATATATTCAAAATGCTGATCCAGAAGAATTAGCAAAAGCTACTAAGCCTTTTGCACATGAATTGGGGATAGATACTGAAAATGGACCTGATTTCACCCAAGTAGTGGAGTTATTAAAAGACAGGGCAAATACTTTGATTGAGATTGCCCAGGGATCTAAATTGTTTTACCTACCAGCCCCAGCTCACAGCGCTGCTCAGATTGAAGAAAATATTCCCCCAGCCATTGTTCCGGCTTTAAAAGAATTGATCGAAACAATCAAAATTACTGAGCCTAGTAAAGCAGCTTATGGAGCAGCTTTTAAGCAAGTTTTGGCCAATCACCAAATCAAGATGCCGGCTTTGGCTATGCCTGTTCGCTATGCCT
>CAIYZI010000672.1 GCA_903930665.1 uncultured beta proteobacterium | reverse complement strand
TACTGGGATGCTACCGTCCTGATAACTCCCCATCCGCTCGTGTACCGCACGCCGGCGGATATGATGCCTGTCCTCGGCCAAATTCGCTAGGTGACTGAAATATGTAAAGGCACGCAGTACTTTCATTGCGCTATCGCTACTCAAGCCCTTTAATAGCTTGGTTAACTTTTTATTGTCTGCTTGATTGGCATCACGATGAAAAGAAACTGATAGTGTTCTGATTTGTTCCACCAGAGCATAAACAGCCTCACCCTCTTGTTCACGAACAATATCTCCCAATACTCTACCCAGTAGGCGAATATCATCACTGAGTGGAAGGTCTGTCTTTTTCAAGCTTTTCTCCGATAAATCGTTTTATAAAAGATTCTGTAAGCCTAACGATAGTATCGCAATCTATTCTCTCTTCAATCCCAATTTTTGGGTAATGAATAGGGGCGTTACCCGCTCTTTAAGTCACATTTCAGGAATTAAATAATTAGTTAAGATAGTAAGGATATGACAATTCATAAAATATTAAAAATGGGTGACCCCCGTTTACTGAAAGTTGCCCATCCGATAAAGAGCGAGCATATTTCATCCTCAGAAATTCAGCTCTTGATAGATGATTTACTCGAAACAATGTATGCAGTCGATGGGGCTGGATTGGCGGCCCCTCAAATTGGAATAAACAAGCAAGTGGTGGTCTTTGGCTTTAAGAAAAACCCACGCTACCCTGATGCGGATGGAGTACCCGAGACTATATTAATTAACCCCATCATCTCTCTTCTCAGTAATATGCAAGAAGAAGACTGGGAGGGCTGTTTGTCGGTTCCCGGGATTAGAGCAAAAGTACCCCGCTATACCAAAATTCGGTATCAGGGCCTTGACCGTGAAGGTCAACCCATCGATAGAACAGTAGAGGGGTTTCATGCGCGCGTTGTTCAGCATGAATGTGACCATCTCATTGGTAAATTATTCCCGATGAGGGTTAAAGACTTTAGTAATTTTGGATTTACCGAGGTGCTATTCCCAGACCTGACTCGTGCACCAGTTGCTGAGTAAAAACTACCCTAGGGTAGTTTTTACTATTTAACGCTTAGTGTGAATGTACTGTAATTTTTGCTGCAGCTGCACGTGCTCTTGCCAAAGCATCTGTACCCTCAGCCAAGGCAACTGCCATACGGCGATAAGGGCGAGTAGTAGGCTTGCCAAAGATACGCACATCAATACCAGGTTGACTTAGAGCCTCTTCAATTCCGGTAAAGGTCGGATTCTTACCATCCTCGGAAGCCAATACAACGGCGCTAGCACCTTCCACACACTCAATGAATGGAATTGGCAAGCCGAGAATGGCTCTGGCGTGTAAATCAAATTCACTGAGGTTTTGACTAATCATCGTCACCATGCCAGTGTCATGTGGGCGCGGGCTTAATTCACTAAAAATAACTTCATCTTTAGTTACAAAGAACTCCACACCAAAAAGACCTGCACCACCTAAATCCGCAGTGACTTTAGCGGCCATCTCTTCGGCTACTTTTAAATATTCAGGCTTCATCGGTTGAGGTTGCCAGCTGTACTGATAGTCACCACGCTCTTGAACATGTCCAATAGGTGGGCAAAAAATAGTTTTGCCATTTCTTTGACGGACGGTCAACAAGGTAATTTCAAATTCAAATTTAATGAATTCTTCAACAATCACCTTCTTACGATCGCCACGCATACCCAAACAGGCATAGTCCCAGCTAGCTTGGATATCAGCTTCAGTTTTAGCAACACTTTGACCTTTTCCAGAAGAGCTCATCACAGGCTTAATCACCACTGGAAAACCAATGGTCTTAGCATGTGCTAAAAGCTCTTCGGATGATTCGGCATAACTAAACTTTGCTGTTCTAACACCCAGGCCCACCGCTACATCACGAATGCGATCACGATTCATGGTGAGGTTTGCTGCTCTTGCGCTAGGAATGACTTCAAAGCCCTCTTTTTCAACATCCAGAAGAACTTCAGTGCGAATCGCTTCAATCTCGGGAACGATTACATCAGGCTGATATTTGGAGATGGCAGCACGTAAAGCAACTTCATCAAGCATGCTAAATACACAACTTTCATCAGCAACTTGCATTGCTGGCGCGCCTACATAACTATCACATGCAATCACATGACAACCTAAACGTTTAGCACTAATAACGAATTCTTTACCCAACTCGCCAGAACCCAATAACAGAATTTTCTTCATTCCCAGACCCTTATTTTTTGATCATTCTCAAGGCTACATCTTAGCAATTTCAGATCAACATTCGTAAACTAAAAGACACTCAGCTTGAGCTCAAGGGTAAACCCCCTTAACTGCACTGCCACAGCCCTGCCAAATACAGTCATTCCTATGAATTGGCAGCCAGGGCTTTTTTAGTTACCTGATATCCAGACTGCATCAAGTTTTCAATAGTCTTTCTGGAAAAGTCGTAATC
>CAIYZI010000671.1 GCA_903930665.1 uncultured beta proteobacterium | reverse complement strand
CACCCCGTGTGTTAAATTGCGCTGATACTATTACATGATCGTAAGGGCTAGTTTTTAGTCTTTAGTCCTTTGTCCATTGTCCGCCTAAGTTACAAGACCCAAACAATTTTCTATTCCATTTTCGGAATCTATGCATCAAATTTGGCGTATTAGATATGAACATTAAAAAAACAATTATCTGTATAGCGTTGACCTTATTATTAAGCAACACGTTTAATAACGCGTATTCAGCAAGCGGGCATAGGCCTGCTGATTTTTCTCGTCGGCTAAATTCACATAGATGCGAGGAAGATAAAACAAACCTGCAAACCAAGAGGCGATCAAAACAATGTGAAATGTTTTGATCCATAAATACACGTTATCCATATTTTTTTGTGTCCGAATTCTTTAGCAATTAACTACGAATCTCACCATGACCCATGACGATGTATTTCAAAGAGGTTAAGCCATCAAGTCCTACCGGACCGCGTGCATGAAGTTTGTCATTCGATATTCCAATTTCAGCACCCAAGCCATATTCAAAACCATCGGCAAAACGGGTACTGGCATTGACCATCACACTCGCACTATCGACTTCGCGCAAGAATCGGTTAGCCTGAGCAGAGTTGTTGGTAATAATGGCGTCGGTGTGCTTGCTGCCATACTTTTCAATATGATCCATCGCCTCATCCATGTTAACTACAGTCTTAATTGACAATATTGGAGCTAGGTATTCAGTTTGCCAATCTTCTTCTTGAGCATCTATTAAATTTTTAAAGCCTACCGCTTCCAAGCTTTGACGCGTGAGCGCGTCAACCCGTAACTCAACACCCTTATCTTGATAAATTTTGCAAAGACTTGGCAATACCTTGGCCGCAATCTCTTTGTTCACCAGTAGGGTTTCCATAGCATTACATGGGGCATAACGCTGAGTTTTAGCGTTATCACAAACTTTGATTGCCATCTCAACATCCGCATCTGCATCAATATAGGTATGACAAATACCATCAAGATGCTTAATCATGGGTACACGCGCCTCAGCCATCAGCCTAGCAATTAGACTCTTGCCGCCACGGGGAACAATGACATCAATATATTCAGTCATCGTAATCATTTCGCCCACAGCACTTCGATCGGTAGTGGTCACCACCTGCACCGCATCCATTGGCAATTGAGCGGCTGCTAAACCCTCTTGGATAATTTTTGCCAACACAGTATTGGAATCTATTGCTTCAGAGCCGCCCCTTAAAATTACTGCATTACCCGACTTTAAACATAAGGCAGCAGCATCAATGGTGACGTTGGGGCGTGATTCATAAATAATGCCAATGACCCCTAGAGGGACGCGCATTTTCCCAATCTCAATTCCGGAAGCTTGCTTTTGTAGCTCAGAAATTTTTCCAATAGGATCATCAAGAGAAACGATTTGCTCTAAACCCAGAGCCATGGTTTCAATGGTTTTTGGAGTCATTGTTAAGCGATCGATAAACGCGGCATCTTGTCCATTAGTTTTTGCGCGCTCTACATCAACCAAGTTGACCTGTTGAATTTCAGTAGCATTTTGACGAACCAGCTTGGCAATATGCAGTAAGGCTTGATTTTTTTGAGCGCTGGACGCACGTGCCATTGCACGCGATGCAACACGAGCATGTTTGCCAATCTCTTGCATCATTTTTTGAATAGAGGTACTCATATTTTTGACTATGTATATAAGGTGTAATAAGGATTAATAATTTGAATTAGATATCAGAGCCACAAAATCACTCAACGCAGTAAATTTCCGACCAAGCGCAATCCATCCCAGGGATCTGCAGGCAGTTCAGCAGCATGTAAACCTTTTGCCTGGCGATCTAAGCCGGCCGCAACTTGCATTGCCCTTTTCAGCCGCATAGGTTGTATACGTCTGAGTGCATTTGGATACAAACGCTCTTTGTTACCCCAAATACGATTAGCGCGCATAAGTTGCTGTACTGACTCACCCGCATCGCTAGCGGCCTTCAGTTTAGATAAGAGACGAAGCTCTTCTGTAACGCTCCATAAAATTAAAACCAGCGCCTCACCTTCGCCTTTTAATCCATCTAGCATACGATTCAAGCGGGGCAAATCACCAGCCAACATTGCTTCAGTTAATTCAAAAACGTTGTAGCGAGCCACCTTCAAAATTGCAGACCGAATTTGCTCTTCACTCAACATACCTGCCGGATACAACAACCCCAGCTTCTGAATTTCTTGATGGGCTGCTATGAGGTTTCCCTCTACTTGCTCGGCAATAAATTCCAAAGCGCGCTGACCTTCTGGACCGCTTATTACCTCTTGCCCTTGCTTTTTTAATCTTCCAGCAATCCAACTAGGCAATTGACTGCGATCCAAAGAGTCCAACTGAATGGCCATCCCAGCATCATCTAAGGCGCTAAACCAGGTGGAGCTCTTGGTCTTTCCATCTAACTTTGGCAAGATAATGCAAAAAATCGTATCAGGGCCATCATTACCTGACCCTTGAGAATGTATTTGAGCAGCAAACTGCTTTAAAGCTTCAGCACCATCGCGACCAGGCTTGGCAGTGGGAATGCGCAACTCAATCCACCGCTTATCCCCAAATAATGACATGGTTTGACCAGCACTAAGTAACGCGCTCCAATCGAAGCCGCGCTCTTGAAGCATAACTTCTCTATCGGTATAGCCCATTTTTCTGGCGCTGGCACGCAGTTGATCCATTGCCTCCATCATTAATAACGGTTCATCGCCACTAAAAATGTACAGGGGATTAAAGGCAGATGCAGAATCTAAAGATTTCAGATGGATTTGCAGGGCATCATTTTTAACCATGCGAAATAATCATCACTCTTTAAAAGCTTCTTGCTTGAGGTGAATTTGCAGCTGCCGCAACGCGACGCAGAATCTGAACCGACAAATCTTTACGCATTAACGTTAAGAATTGTTGTGTCTGGACATCTGTAGCCAATACCGTTGATGTCGAGAAGTCCATATCTCTAGTCATATAAATTTCAGACTCTGGCACCACTTCAGCACCTGCAGCATCAAATGCCCTAAAACCAACTCGAATATTTAAGCGATATGCAGAAATTTGACCATTGGAGTTATAAGCCAAAATCTCACGGCCGTTTACATCATTGGTAATTTCCAGAGTTAAATCTGCATCCTTTGGATTAATTGCGACCTTAGTAGCAGTCCCAGTCAAAATTGCTGTTTGTAGATCTGCACGTAAGGGCGGAGAAGGATTGCCCGTAATAGCAATCGCTTTAAATGGCAAATCCACCATCCCTCGTAGGCGATAACCACATGCAACTATGCCACCTAATGGAGCACGTACAAATAAACCGAGCATAGCCCGCCTCGAAGAGCTTACGCTCCCAGCAGGCAATTGCTTTTTAAGACCCAAGTGATCTATGCTCATTTTTTCAGTTTCTAGCAAAAGGGGTAGAACTACAAGTTAAACCACGACATTAATCAATCGACCAGGCACTACGATCACCTTTTTAGGAGCGCCACCATTGAGCGCCTTCAAGACTGACTCGCTCTGTAAAGCCAAAGACTCAATCTGATCTTTTCCTGCATCAGCTGGTACGCGAATATCCCCGCGCAATTTCCCGTTAATCTGCAACATCAGCGTCAGCTCAGTTTGAATCAAAGCTGTTTCATCTACAGCAGGCCAAGGCGCATCCAATAAGAGACCATATTCACTTGAATAACCCAATTGATTCCATAGCGCATGCGTTAAATGTGGCACAACTGGATAAAGTACACGCAACAAAATTCCAAGACACTCCCGTAAAACTGGCGCACCAATACTTGTACCTTCACCCAATTTCACCGGTTCCAATATATTTAACATCTTCATGGCGGCAGAAACTACGGTGTTGTATTGACGACGCTGATAATCAAAATTAGCCTGCTTCAGAATGGAATGCACCTCGCGACGCAACTCTTTTTCCGCATCATTGAATTCCTTAGACTGAGTCACTCCTATAGCGAGAATTGCCGCAGCTTGACTACATGAATACATCCAGACACGACGTAAGAAACGTGAGGCACCATCAACCCCAGCACCAGACCATTCCAGCTGCTGCTCAGGAGGTGCCGCGAACATCACAAACAAACGCGCAGTATCAGCGCCATATTGATCAATCAAAGCCTGTGGGTCAACACCGTTATTCTTACTCTTGGACATCTTCTCAACACCGCCAATAATGACTGATGTACTCGGATCTCCCTTTAATTTGGCGCCTCGTGGTCGACCTTTTTCATCAAGATCCAATTCCACATCCAAGGGATTAAGCCAAGTTTTTTTACCGGATGGCTCTTCAGAATAGTAAGTCTCATTCAGAACCATGCCTTGCGTTAATAGGTTCTGGAATGGCTCATCAAAAGTAATGAGATCAAGATCACGCATGACCTTTGTCCAAAAACGCGCATAGAGCAAATGTAAAATAGCATGCTCGATACCGCCAATGTATTGATCCATCGGCATCCAATATTCATTGCGTGCATCGACCATAGCACTTGCATCTGGGCACGTATAGCGCATGAAATACCAGGAAGAATCTACAAAAGTATCCATAGTATCGGTCTCACGGCGTGCGGGCTTGCCACACCGAGGACATTGAACATTGAGGAAATCAGCACGTTTATTCAAAGGATTGCCGCTGCCATCAGGAACACAATCTTCTGGGAGCACTACAGGCAAATCAGCTTCTGGAACAGGTACCGCTCCACATCCGGGATTTTGTTCATCACCGCAGTGAATAATTGGAATGGGGGTACCCCAATAGCGTTGACGAGAAATACCCCAGTCGCGCAAGCGATAAGTCGTTTTCAGTTCACCGATACCCATCTTCTCTAAATCTTGAGCCACTACATTGACCGCTTCATCATGTGAAAGGCCGTCATATTTGCCGCTATTAAAACAAACAACATCATCCTTTTGGGCATACCAAGTATCCCAATGGGTTGCATTAAACATAGATGATGTAGTTTTTAAGGCTATGACCTGCTTAATAGGCAATGCATATTTCAGAGCAAACGCAAAGTCACGTTCATCATGAGCCGGAACACCCATCACGGCACCATCTCCATAGGACATGAGCACATAATTTCCAACCCAAACTGGGATCGGTTCATTAGTTAATGGATGAGTGACATAAAGACCGGTGAACATCCCCTCTTTTTCCTGGGTAGCTAGATCAGCCTCAATCACACTTCCGGTTTTGCACTTTTCAATAAAAGCAGCAAGTTCAGGATTCTTGTTAGCAGCTAAAGTTGCCAAAGGATGTTCAGCAGCAACGGCGCAGAAGGTGACGCCCATGATGGTGTCGGCGCGCGTCGTAAATACATACAAAAGACCATCTTGAACAAAATTGCCATGCTCATCAGAAACTTGATGCTTAAATGCAAAACGTACACCGCGACTTTTGCCAATCCAGTTTTGCTGCATGGTTTTCACACGCTCTGGCCACCCTAAACCCTCTAAACCCGTCAGCAATGGCTCTGCATATGCAGTGATATTGAAGTAATAACCTGGGATTTCTCGCTTTTCTACCAATGCACCAGATCGCCATCCACGTCCATCAATGACCTGCTCGTTAGCGAGCACTGTTTGATCAATAGGATCCCAATTTACTACCTGGGTTTTACGGTAAGCAATTCCTTTTTCTAGCATTTTCAAAAAGAGCCACTGATTCCAACGATAGTAATCAGGACTACAAGTTGCTACCTCGCGAGACCAATCAATTGCCAAACCCATCGCGGCCATTTGCTTTTTCATATAAGCAATGTTGTCGTAGGTCCATTTTGCTGGAGGTACTTTATTCTGTATTGCCGCATTTTCGGCAGGCATGCCAAACGCATCCCAACCCATGGGCATCAAAACGTTATAACCCTGCATCCGCAGTTGGCGAGCCATTACATCATTGATGGTGTAGTTGCGTACATGCCCCATGTGCAACTTACCAGAAGGGTAAGGCAACATAGAGCAAGCGTAATACTTTGGCTTAGGATTACCAGCAGAATCTACTGCATTCTCAGAAACCTTATAGGCCTGCGTTTTTTCCCAATCAGCCCGGGCTGCCGCTTCAATACCGCGGTAGTCGTAATCTTTACTCATTCAGTGCAACTCTTTTCTTCTATTTTTATTTACTAAGGTATTTCAGAAGCGCGCTAATTTACTGACGCAAGCCCAAGACATCTTGCATGTCATACATGCCTGATGTTTGGGTTTGTAAAAAACGTGCGGCGCGTAAAGACCCCTGAGCATAGGATTGACGACTAGAGGACTTGTGGCTAATTTCAATCCGCTCACCATCCCCAGCAAACAAAACAGTGTGATCGCCAACAATATCTCCACCGCGAATGGTTGCAAAGCCAATAGAGCCTTCTTTACGCTCACCGGTATGGCCTTCGCGAGCATAGACTGCAACATCATCTAGGTTTTCACCCAATGCATCAGCAATCACTTCACCCATTTTTAATGCCGTGCCCGAAGGCGCATCCACCTTATGACGATGATGGGCTTCAATAATTTCAATGTCATAACCTTGGTTCAACATTTTTGCTGCGATTTCTAAAAGCTTAAAAGTTGCATTAACACCAACACTCATATTAGGGGCAAATACAATCGCTAACTTTTCTGAGGCGTTCTTTAGGCTTGCAATCTGCTCAGCACTTAGTCCAGTCGTACCAATGATCATTTTGGTGGCCGTCTTTTGAGCAATCGCTAAATGCGCCATCGTTCCTTCTGGGCGGGTAAAGTCAATTAAGTACTGAGCATCCGTTAATGCTTGCTCTATGTCCGCAGTAATTTTTACTCCCGTTACCTTTCCCAAGAATGCACCAGCGTCTTCACCCAAACGTGGGGAAGCGGTATGTTCAAGGGCGCCAACCAACTGCGCATCTGGGGTATTAAGAACGGTCTCGATGAGCATTCTTCCCATCCGGCCAGTAGCACCAGCAATTGCAATCTTCATCATTTAATTCATCGCTTCTTATTAAGGATATTCAGACCTACCATTGCGGTAGTGATACGAGCGTTTACTTTTCCACTCTTACTCTTTAGGGGCAGCATCGCCAGTATTAGCAACATTACCCGTGTTAGTTACCGCGGCTTGCGCACCAACAGGTAAATTATCTGTTGGGCTTGGAACCAATAATTCCGGCTGCTGTAATGGTGGTGTAACTGGCGGCTTATTTGTACCGGTAATCACCTCCCAGAATGAGCGCTTACTCTTGGAGTAGCCATCAATTTCAGCAACCAACTCGACTTCAGTAGGCAAAGCATCGCCTTCAAATTTGACTAACTTATCGCCCTCAAAGAAAACGGTAACCCGACGATCTTTACCAACGACCTGACCTGAACGCTTGTATTCAAAGATATAGTCCCAACGATTGGCATGGAAATAATCTGCCAATAAAGGGGTTCCTAAAATCTGACGTACTTGTTCGCGCGTCATACCCTCTTGCAACTTGGAATACTGTTCGCTCGAAATAAAGTTTCCCTGGACCACATCAGGAACATAGGGGCGGAAAATAGTATTCATCCAAGCCCGTTGGGTTTCATCAACCGAAGTGCTGCATCCACTCAGACCCAAAAAACCAAGGGCAGCAAGGAGAAATACACTGGCGCGCGCAGGCTTAGAAATAATCCCAGAAATCGGGGCGAAAAGTCGATTAAAAAGTTGAAGGCAATTTTGCATGGCTGGCCGTATCATTAAGACATTGATTTTAGCTCCCAATGCCATGAATATGAACCAAAACCCTACTCCAGCAGATTTACGCGACATCGGCCTCAAGGCCACTGGTCCACGCATGAAAATTTTAGATTTTTTCCACCAAAATGGGGGTACCCATTTCAGCGCAGAAGATGTCTTTATGGCTCTAGCTAAAGAGGATCAAGAAATAGGCCTAGCAACGGTTTATCGAGTTCTTACCCAGTTTGAACAGGCCGGCCTTCTACTCCGTAGCCATTTTGAATCGAGCAAAGGGGATGGCCGCGCCATCTACGAGCTCAATGAAGGTCAACACCATGATCATCT
>CAIYZI010000670.1 GCA_903930665.1 uncultured beta proteobacterium | reverse complement strand
TGCCCGTATCCATGCGCGATTTAATTTGTGGCACAACGGGTGATCCACACTTTGGAAAGTGGCCACGCTTTCATGAAATCAAAAACTACATGATTGAAAGAAACACCATTGCTAATTGGCGAGCCTTAGATGATTGCTTTATCGAGTTTCCGTTTTATTGCAAAGAGTTGATTGTTTGCAATCCAAATACGGGGATCTCTCAAAAAGAATTCACATTATTGACGCAATGGTTACGCTCTTAACTTAGATCCATCTTAAGTTCATAACTGAGGGCGTCTAACAGTTCAATATTGGCAAAACAAAGGATGATAAATATGCGCACAGCACTTATCCATCTTTATTGATGCTGGATTAATCATAAAAAATGATCAACAGTTATAGTCTTTGAAACTGTCGGTGTAGTTAAGTTAAGATTAGAGTTATGGTGAATAAAAAAGCGGTAATAAATATTATGGGACGGCATAAATGGATCAACAACTTAATTCAATCTTAACGAAGTATCTTTCGGCTAGGGATCAGCTAAGACTTGAAAAACCTACTGAATGGCTGCACGTCATTGAGCTTTGTAAAAAAGTACCCAAGACCATTGATCGTCAGGCACTTTGGATATCTGGTAGAGACAAGCCGTGCTATTCAAATATTACTGTGGCTGGTGGAGTTAGGATTGCTCAAGATTTGAGGGTATCTGCAGATTTTTTATCTTTTGAAAAAATAGCCAGCGATAGCTGGAAAATTGTTAAAACCGGTAAGGGTAGAGGCAATTCAAATTTTGAATTTATTGGCAAGTCCGCTAAAAAATTTATAGGGAGCCTCAACAGGGGCGGATTAAGTAGTTACCGATGGAAACTATTCTCTATTAGAGAGTTAGCGCTGGCATTAAATGATAAAAGTAACGGGATTGATGAGTTGGTTGATGCACTAGTATCAAAGAATATTTTAAGCATTGAAGAGATAGAACCATGGACAAAGGCATTTGCCAAGTGCGCAGGCTTTGGGTGGGGTTATATCACAGCAAACCACATGGTGGCGGACCTCGGCGTTTCGATTAAGCCGGATATTCACGTTCGTAGAAGCGGGGTTAGGCTGGGTATGACTAGTTATATATCGCCACTCTTATCTGACAAACAAATTGACGATTTGCCCGAAAAAATTGATTTTGAGATTGTGAGAACAGCCATCAAATTATCAAAAATTATCGAGCCAATCGCTCTTAAGGGTGCTACCGGTACATTTAAAAACAAGATAGTCCTGAGGGAGATGGATAAGGTTTTGATGGAGTGGAGTCGTCAAGGGCTGTCAAAACCTATTTAAATCCTTGAATGCAAGCTGATCTGCAAATTGAAGAAAGTAATTTCTAGTAACCTCACTGACCGTGAAGTGAGGCTCGAATGAACGAACAGGATATGAAATTACTGCTTGATGCCCAAGCACTTAAAAAGTTCAAGTGCAACACGGAGTGATGTCTCAAGGCTACATCATTGTGTCTGACGGTACGCCACCAGAAACCAATCAGAATACAACTTAGGAATTTACAACATTGGACGCGGCGGCAAAGCTCTTCTTCAAATTGGGTATTGCTGATTTTGCGGTCAAGCTAAAAGCCGCTGGCCAAATGAGTGACTTACTCCTCTTTTTGGCTCGGAAATACTGGCGCAATTTTCATGATCGATTCAATGTTAATCACACAATTGCAGTTGACCTACCCATCAGCTAATACAGATGCCCCAGAAAAATTGGTATTAGATAACAATGGCTTGGATATAAAAGCCCAACACCTGAGCGATGTGCTAGTTGGCGCTCAATGTTATTCCGGCTTGGCATGGGATCTGCGAGGAAGGCTTAGCAAAATCAACACGTTCATCATCAACCTCAAGGGAGATCCACCTTTTAGCGAGTGGCAGGGCTGGGATAAACCTCAGAAGCTAGCTTGGATCAAAGAAAATCAAGCGCCCTATCCAGTTCTCAGAGTCACTCTAAGTCGAGTAGCGCATTACTACTATTATCATTTTAATCATTGGGTTACGCGTGGTGATACGGGTTACCTAGATATTCAATTAGAAAGAGATGGCCATACTCAGTGGGAGCCCCATCTGAATTTAATCCAAGAAATCCCCGTCGAACTTGGTTATCAATTTCTATCAAAAGAGTGCAATACGGAACAGATGCCTAACTTTGTATCCAATGGCTACGATGCAATCCATAATAACGATCCACACTAGGAAGATGACGATTTTGTGCCGCCTGAGGTTCCAGTTATCTTATGGGATTGTTTATTTGAGTATTTGTAAACGTTGATTGAAATATAAATTACAGGCTCACCAGGCGAGCTTTTTGCATGTCAAAGTATTCAAGCTATCAACATCATCAGCATTCTATCAAGACCAACCCTTTAGAACCAAAAGCCTATGTAAAAAAATATAGGAACCACTATGCCCATCGCTCAAACTATCCTTAATCAGCGCGTTCCCATCAAAATATGGACTAATGATGTAGATGAGAAATCCAAGGAGCAGCTCTCCAACATTGCTTCCATGCCTTTTATCCACCACCATGTCGCGGCGATGCCCGACGTACATTTGGGGATTGGCGCCACCATTGGTTCGGTGATTCCGACTTATAAAGCAGTAATTCCAGCGGCGGTTGGCGTTGATATTGGTTGCGGCATGCTCGCCTGCAGGCTCTCTTTAACCGGCAATGACATTAACGAGAAATCCTTAACTAAGGCTTTTGATCAAATTACTAAAGATGTGCCCGTGGGACGCGGTCAACACCAAAACGAACGCACTCTTGTCGATGTCGCCAAGCCTTTTGAATCTAGGCTATTACGGATGACGCAAAAGCACCCCGACTTGCTTAAATCATTCAGCCAATTTAATAACTGGATTTATCAGATGGGAACCCTAGGAGGGGGCAATCACTTTATTGAGATTTGCCTAGATGAAAGCAATCGGGTCTGGGTGATGCTTCATTCTGGTAGCCGAGGCATTGGCAATGGCTTAGCGAGTTACTTTATTGAGCTGGCTCGCAAAGATATGGAACGTCTGATGATCAATTTACCTGATCGAAACTTAGCTTACTTTTCTGAAGGTACGCAGTACTTTGACGATTACGTAGAAGCGGTCCATTGGGCTCAGGAATATGCCTATCAAAACCGTCAGTCTATGCTCGATCTAGTTTTAGCTGGCCTGCGTCGTCATTTCCCCGCCTTTACTACGACCAATCAAGTCGTTAATTGCCACCATAACTATGTTTCGATTGAGCATCACTATGGAGAAGATGTGTACCTAACCCGTAAAGGGGCTATTCGGGCGCGAGAAGGCGAGCTGGGCATTATTCCTGGGAGCATGGGAGCACGCAGCTTTATCGTGCGCGGTAAAGGCAATGCTGAGAGCTTTCATTCTTGCTCGCATGGGGCCGGACGAAAGATGAGCCGCATGGCGGCTGAAAAGCAATTTACCGAAAGTGATTTAGAGCGACAAACCGCCGGGGTCATTTGCCGTAAAGATAAAGGCGTGATTGATGAAATTCCCGGGGCCTATAAAGATATTGATACCGTCATGGCCAATCAATCTGACTTAGTAGAGATAGCGCATACCTTAAAACAGGTCGTTTGCGTTAAAGGGTAAGACTGAAAGAAAAAAACCGAATACACATAATCT
>CAIYZI010000669.1 GCA_903930665.1 uncultured beta proteobacterium | reverse complement strand
CTTAAAAACTTTAAAAGATTCACGGATCTCCTGATTAAGGATATTCCAGAAACCGCAAGGGTCGTTGTCGTGGTTGGTTCAAACGGCTCTGGAAAATCCTCGCTATTTGATGCATTACTTCAATGGTACCGATCAAAGGTAGGTTTTGGAGTTAATACTGATGAAAATTACTATAGAAAAAATTCAGATTTACCATTTGATTGGCTTGAGAGTGTAGAGGTGACTCTAGCTGATAATACTCTGCCAAAAAAAGGATCGTTTTACTTGAGAAGTGCGTATAGAAATGATCCTGATTTCACCGTTGCCGGAATTGGAAAATTAAATTCACCAGTAGAAAATGTCAGACTTGGTAGATCAATAGATAATGACCAATCCGTATCTGAAAATTATCAGCGACTTGTTTATGACACTATGGCTGGTATCTACGACCCCACTAATAACGCTAAAAGTGTTTTGGAGCTTCGAAATGAATTGATTGGACAATTAAAACTATCAATGAAGGCTGTTTTTGGAGATTTAATTTTAAAAAATATTAGCGACCCTCTTGGATCTGGTAATTTTTTCTTCGAGAAAGGTGATGCAAAGTCATATCACTATAAAAATTTATCCGGAGGCGAAAAGTCCGCATTTGATCTATTGTTAGACTTGCATATTAAAAAGAAATTCTTTTCTGATGCGGTTTACTGTATAGACGAAATTGAAACCCATTTACATACAAAGGTTCAGGGATTGCTTGTTCGTGAAATGGCAAAAGTATTGCCTGATACCTCTCAGTTATGGTTAACTACGCATTCTTTGGGAGTGCTTAGGGCGGCACAAGAAATGGAGATAGAGAATCCAGGATCAGTTTGCATTATTGACTTTGACTCTATTAACCTTGATGAATTGAAAGAAATCTCACCAAGTAATTTAAATCGTATTTGCTGGGAAAAGCTCATGTCAATAGCTATAGACGATTTATCTGATCGCATTTCTCCAAAAACAATTGCAATATGTGAAGGTTCGAGCATTGGAACTAAAAGAAAGAATTTTGATGCCGAAATATATAGTCGTATATTCGGACATGAATTAACTGAGATTGCATTTGTTTCTGGTGGCTCACAGAATCAACTAAAGCAGTCTGGAATTTCAATGCATGACGCTCTCTCAACAATTAATTCATCAATAAAGATTTTTTCTATTTACGATCTAGATGATAAGTCTACCGCAGAAGTGGCAGAGCTTGAGAGTAGTGGCGGAATAGTTCTTCCACTTAGGAATATCGAATCATTTTTGTTTTCCGATGAGGTACTAATTAATTTAGCAATAGGAGAAGGCAAAGAAGACTTAGTCGGTGAGATACTTGAGATGAAAAAGGAAAGTATTCAAGCCAGCATCTTGAGTGGCAATCCATCTGATGACCTAAAGTCGGCCGCAGGCCCGATTTATGTTGGCTTAAAGCGCATCCTAGACCTTAAAAATTGCGGGGGTAATGTTGAAGCATTTATGAGGGACACTCTAACCCCATTAATACCAAACTCAGTTGATACATATAAATCCATGAAAGATGCAATAATTTTAAGAATGTTGCAATAAACATGAGAAATCTGGGCTTGCTTCAGATGCTTGTTATTTAACGGAAATCGTTAAGTTTTATTAAAAAGGCTCTGCTAAAAACTTATCTTACAAAGATGATGGATTTTCTTAGTTCAGCATCTGAGTGATTGGTATAAAGAATTGGCTATTAATATCAAGCAATTTCAAACTCATCTTTTTCAGTCATCTGTGCAAAGTCCACGTTTCCCTTGAGATTTTGGCTTTTAGTTAATGAATTTATTATCTTGATACACTAGATTCTTAGCAGGAGGCAAAAGAAATTGAAAACAATTACATACGTTAAATATCCAAATAGACGAATTTACGACACGGTAAATAGCAGCTATGTTTCATTTGCCAATATCCGCAAAACCAGTCAACATGGTGATCTAAAAATGTTCTTATTAAATTCTGATTTTGATACGCAAACACCCACCGCTTATCTGGAGGATAAGTTACGTGAAATAAATGATTTCACCGGTCTTGCATTACTTGACGTCTCTGATGATGAGGTAGATGAATTTGATAAGTTCTACAAAATTGCAACTATTGTTCGAGATAAATTGTTCATTAATTCCGATGCTATTGTAAAAATCGCATCTTCAGGTGTAGATAATCCCGGGCGAGAAAAATTGGATGCCATTCAATCAGAAAATATCGCAATTTGGAATGAATTGGGCTTAAATTTTGATTTATTCCAAAAACTATATCAATGCAACCGTAAGTCTCAAAATGATCCTGACGAATCTATACG
>CAIYZI010000668.1 GCA_903930665.1 uncultured beta proteobacterium | reverse complement strand
TCTCAGCCAAGATCTTGTGCACTGCCTGATCCACTCCAATAGGTAGCCATTTAGGCTCCGCTAATTTTCGCCCTTGCCAGTCAAGCCAAATCTTTTCCAATTCATCTGCAATTCCTTGAACATCCCCCTCTTGACTAAGATAGGCATCGCGCTCCCGCAACATGCCATCTAGCTGAGGATTACGGTGTGTGATGCCCCAAATAGGGCGACCCGTCCACAGATATTCATAAAACTTGGATGGAATATATTCAGCGCACCATTCATCTCTTCCGTGAAGCAAGATTAATACGTCGGCAGACTGCATCTTCTCGACAACACGTTCACGCCCCGATTTGCCGGTTTCCAGATCCTTCTCAAGGCGTCCGTGTGCAAATAAAACATCACTAAAACCAAAATTTTTAATGGCCTCAGTTGTTAAAGAATCTAGAGGAGCGCCATAAGCATGTACGCGAACCAACTCTCTTGAATCGGGGTATTTTCTAAATAAAGGGACCAAGGCATTTAATATGGTGGATAAAGATCTGTCTTTTGCTAAAGACCCAAAGTGGCATAAATTTAGCTTCTCAGAGTAGACATGAGATTCGGCCGATCTTAAGCCGCCAGGTGGCTTGGCCCCTGGAAGCACCATAAATCCATGTGCATTATTAGGTGTATTGAGATTGGGATTTCGTACTGTGGCGTAATGTAATGCGCCATCAGTAAACCACCATACTTGATCAGCGTATTGTGTGATTTGCTTTTCTAAGTAATGACGGAATTTTGCATCTCGATTTTTGGGTTTCTGAAAGCCCTGATCATTTGGACTAGAACGGATAACCAATGGATCATGCACCTCTACGATCCATTGTGCGCCAGTATATTTTTTTAACCATAAACCCGCTAAATGCGCTGACCAAGCACCACCAGTACTAAATACCAAATCTACTTTTTTAGTGCGGATAAGTTTCAGTCCGTGGATAAAAGCCGGCATAGCCCAAGACCATTGACTGGAATACCCTAGGGAAAATTTTTCAATAGCAATAAAAGGGGCTAGCAATAAAGATACCAAACCTGTTGAAATCTTATAAAACCATCCCCGTCCGTATTGATTAGAAATCCAATGCCGAAAATCAAAACGAAAGGCAGCGGGACCCCATGCTAAAAATTGTTTGTGGGGAAAGCGGAGATCTTTAATACCCGTTATTGCACTAAATACAGTTGGCTTAATCCCAGCCTCCAATAGGTAGGGAATCTTATCGGTAATAGTTTGACTAGCAGCACGGCCATCCATATTGAAGCCGTGGGACAAAATTAACCAACGCGTACCCCTAACCAAGGATTTATTTTGTTTCATCAAAGTGAAAATTAATTACCTGCAACAATCGACATCACTGCCATACGAACAGCAATACCAAAGGTAACTTGCTTCAAAATGACCGATTGAGGACCATCAGCAACTGCCGAATCAATCTCTACTCCGCGGTTCATTGGGCCAGGATGCATAACAATTGCATCGGACTTTGCTAAAGCTAGGCGCTCAGGGGTTAAACCATATTGCCTAAAAAAGGCATCGCCTTCTGGAACTTGACCAGCAGCCATACGTTCTTTTTGAATACGCAAGGTCATCACCACATCAACATCCTTAAGGCCTTCTTCCATGTTGTGGAAAACCTTAACGCCCATCATGTCTAAGTTGCTTGGTAGCAAACTTTCCGGGCCGATAGCGCGTATCTCTTCACAGCCCATAGTAGTAAGACCATGGATATTAGACTTAGCAACCCGGCTATGAACGATATCGCCAACAATCGCAACCTTTAGCCCACGAAAATCTTGCTTAAAGTGGCGCATGGTGTACATGTCCAACAAGCCCTGAGTAGGATGCTGATTACTGCCATCGCCAGCATTCACCACGTGTACGTGTGAAGGTACGTGATTAGCAATATCTACAGGCGCTCTAGAGGTACTATGGCGAACGACAAATATATCTGCCTGCATGGCTACTAAATTATCGATCGTATCCAGAAGGCTTTCGCCTTTTGCCGTGGAAGAGGTCGATATATCTAAGTTGATCACATCTGCAGATAATCGCTTGGCGGCGATCTCAAAAGTAGTGCGAGTACGTGTGGAGTTTTCAAAAAATAAATTGAATACACTCTTGCCACGCAATAAAGGGACTTTCTTGACTTCACGTGATGGATCGGTAACACTCACAAATTGCTGAGCGGTATCCAAAATATGCGCAATATGCTCTTTTGGTAGACCTTCTAAAGTTAAAAGGTGCGTCAATTCACCAGCAGCATTAAATTGATTTACTTCCTGGCTTGGATTTCCATTAACAGCATTATTTACTACGTTCATTCTGTGCGTTCCTCAAGCTGGAAGTTGAAATGGCCAGCAGCATCTTTTTCTAAAACCAAAATTTTTTCATCTGGCACGCTGACAAGCTCGCCAACAAAATCAGCGCTGATGGGTAATTCGCGCTTACCGCGATCGGCAAGAACCATCATCTCAACATGCGCTGGTCTACCAAAGTCAAACAACTCATTTAATGCAGCCCGTACAGTGCGCCCAGTAAGCAATACATCATCAATCAAAATCACATTTGCGCCATTGACTTCAAATGGAAGATGGGTAGGCATCGTGCTTGCAGTGCGTAAAGCGGTCATGCCCTTTTCCGCATAATCATCGCGATGAAAGGCAACATTAATAACGCCATAATGGGAAAGTCCAAGATCATGTGCCAAGCGTTCTGCAATCCATGCACCGCCCATTGCTAGGCCAACAAGCTCATACGCACCGGTTTGCATACGTTTTCTTAAATTTTCAAGTAACTTGATATATAACAATTCAGCATTCATTCTTGCTTTAATCCTATTTGTCTAAAGTCTTAGCACTAGCTTCTGCAAAATATTGCTCCAAAATCAGAACAGCAGAATGAGAATCCAAATTGTCTCGCATCTTGTCATCCCCTTCCAAAACTGCCGACGAATAGCGCTCATCCACCCAGGCAACGGGTAGCTGAAAGCGGCCATGTAGTTGATTGCCAAATCGCTTTGATTTAGCAGTCATCTCATGAGCCGTACCATCGGGATGGACTGGAAGACCCACTACTAGCTGATCAGGCTGCCATTCCTTTAAAAGGGCTGCAAGCTCCTGAAAGCGAACATCCATATTTGCTTGGGAGATCGTCTTCAAAGCCTGCCCCATCTGAGCTACCGAGTTACCAATAGCTACACCAATTCTGCGTGTTCCGTAGTCAAAAGCCATCACGGTTTTATGACT
>CAIYZI010000667.1 GCA_903930665.1 uncultured beta proteobacterium | reverse complement strand
TTAAAACGGCATTTTTACCAATAAATGATCCACGGCGAGCTACTGCAGGGGGAACTACGCGAAAACCGCCCTTGGCAAAGTCTTCAGCGGTGTAATTCTCAAATTTGCTAGGAACCTTGTCGTAAAACTGGGTATATCCACCAGCATTCATGGGTTTATTGTCTTCAAGGCGGAAAGACAGTAATACAGCCTTTTTAACCCATTGATTGACTTCCCATTTACCCACGCTGCGGCGTTCTGCCACGCGAATGGTGCCTGAATTCAAGCCTTCCAAGACGGCGCTTACGGCGCTACGAATTTCTGCTGGAGCAGCCTCAGGAGAGAGGTTTGCACGGTTTTCCCAGGCTTGTTCAATGATGCTTTGTGGTGATTGGCTCATGCTTTTCAGTTAACTATCAGATTGTTAAGGGATTTTGACCCTGAATGTAGATTTATCATTATATCGATGGGGCAAAAACCCGTGCGGGAAGCCTTAAGCTTGCTATCATCTTCCCACTTAAGTTTTAAATTTTTTACCACTTTTTCTGAACCTTATTCCCTGCAAAGTACGCCGTGCAACTGAAATCCATCAAACTTTCCGGCTTTAAGTCTTTCGTAGACCCAACCCATTTTGAAATGCCCGGCCAATTAATTGGCGTTGTGGGTCCTAACGGGTGCGGAAAGTCGAACATTATTGATGCCGTGCGTTGGGTTTTGGGGGAGTCCCGCGCAAGTGAACTGCGTGGCGAATCCATGCAGGACGTAATTTTTAATGGTTCTGGCTTGCGTAAGCCATCGGGCCGTGCAAGTGTAGAACTCATTTTTGACAATACAGATGGTCGTGCTCAGGGTCAGTGGAGTGTGTTTACGGAGTTATCTGTAAAACGTGTTTTAACCCGTGATGGAAATTCAAGTTACTACGTTAATAACCAAGTGGTACGTCGTAAAGATATTCAAGATATTTTCTTGGGCACCGGTATGGGTCCAAGAGGTTACGCGATTATTGGGCAAGGAACGATTAACCGTATTTTGGAGGCTAAGCCAGAAGAGTTACGCATCTTCCTGGAAGAGGCTGCTGGCGTTTCTAAATACAAAGAGCGGCGTAAAGAAACCGCATCCCGTCTTGAGGATACTAAAGAGAATTTAGTTCGCGTTGAAGATATCTTGCGCGAACTTGATCAACAACTTAATCGTTTAGAAAAACAAGCAACTGTTGCAGAGCGTCATGCTGAACTTTCAGCAAATATGAAATCGCAACAACAATTACTCTGGTTTGTACGTCAGACCGAGGCTGGTAAGGAGCAAGAGCGTCACGCCAATGGTATTCGAGATACTCAGGTTAGTTTAGAGGAGCAAACTGCTAAATTGCGCCACTCAGAAGCTGAGTTAGAAAGTATGCGTACTCATCAGTACGCCATGCAAGATAAGGTTTCACAAGCTCAAGGGGATTTGTATCAGACGAATTCTGATGTTAGTCAGGTTGAGTCACAAATTCATTACGTGCAAGAAGCGCGGCAACGGTTGCAACAGCAAACTCAAGATTTGCAGGCGCAACTACAGCGCTGGACCGTTCTAGAAACAGATGCTGCTCAGGCTCAACGTACTGCAGAGCATGAGCTAAGCCTTGCCTCGGAAAAAGAACAGTCTTTATTAGAGGGTTTAAGCGGCTTGCAAGAGCAAATGCCGGGTCATGAAGAGGCTTACCAATTCAATTCTCGCGAATTAAATAATGCGCGAGATAGTTTGGCAACGATTGAGCAGCGCTTAGCAAGTTTGAGTGAGCGCACTAAAGCTATTGTTAGTCAATTAGAGGAATTAAAAGGGCGCGAAGCACGCTTAAATAGTGAGCTAGATGGTATGCGTAGACCTGATGCTGAGGCTTTGCAAACAGCCATCGATCGTCATACCATGGCTCAGCGCAAGGTTGAGGAGGCAAGACATCGCGCTTCTGAAACCCAGCAACGTGTTCCGGCAGCTGATGAAGCACGCAATACGGCACAACAACAGATTCAAGTTGCCAATCAAGATTTAGCGCAAACCGAAGCGAAGTTAACCGCCTTAACTGCCTTGCAGGCTAGCGTTCAGGCGCAGGGCAAAATTGGCCCATGGCTTGAGAGCAAAGGTCTCAAAGAGAGTAAGCGTCTCTGGCAAGAGCTCAAAGTTGAGAGTGGTTGGGAAACTGCTTTAGAGTCTGTTTTACGCGAACGCTTGGCAGCAGTTACTGCAAAAAGTATTCAAGAAACTTTGGTGCTGGCTAACGATGCGCCTCCAAGCCGTTTGGCAATCCTATTGCCCGAAGAAATTACCCCTGCTCACACTTCAGCTCCAACGGATTTCGTTTCACTGTTGACGCGTGTTCAGAGTGCTGGCGGACCAAGAATTTCTTCTGTTTTGCAAGAATGGCTCGATAACATTTATATTGCTGATAGCCTTGAAGATGCCCTGCACCGTCGTGACAGGTTACCAGCCGGTGGAGCATTAGTAACCCAGGAAGGTCACTTAATTAGCCGTGTTGGTGTGCAGCTTTATGCAGCGGACTCTGAGCAAGCGGGCATGTTGGCTCGTGCCCAGGAAATGGAAGCGCTTGAGAAGCAATTACGCGCTCAGCAGCTAATTCAAGGTGAGTTAAAAAGCGAGCTTGATCAATGTGTCGCCAATTACCAAGGCGCTCATCAAGCAGCAGAGCAAGCACGAATTGCCGCTGAACAAGCTGTACAAGAAACCCATGGCTTTGACGTAGAAAGAATGCAGTTAACTCAAGCTGAAGAGAAGTACAGTCAACGTGCTACTCAAATTCAGGGTGAGTTAAGTGAAATGCGTGAGCAAATGGAGCAACTGGGCATGACGCAAGAACAGTCATCCATGGAGCTTGCT
>CAIYZI010000666.1 GCA_903930665.1 uncultured beta proteobacterium | reverse complement strand
TTCTTAAGGCGAATTAAATTGCCTGCAATTGAAGCTGCTTTCTGGGTAGTCGCGCTTTTGGTGGCGCTGGCTCTCGCGTTTGATTTCATGAATGGTTTTCATGATGCTGCCAACTCCATTGCTACAGTGGTTTCCACGGGTGTTTTAAAGCCCCAGCAAGCCGTTGTCTTTGCAGCCTTTTTTAATTTTCTTGCCGTTTTTATTTTTCATTTAAGCGTTGCAGCTACTGTAGGCAAGGGAATTGTTAATCCAGCTATCGTGGATTTACATGTGATTTTTGGTGCTTTGGTAGGTGCCATTATTTGGAACGTTGTTACTTGGCTATATGGCATCCCTTCTAGCTCATCTCACGCTTTAATTGGCGGCTTGGTTGGTGCTGCCATTCCTAAGGCGGGGTTATCAGGGCTGGTCTGGGCTGGAATTATCAAAACAGTGGCCTTTATCTTTATCTCGCCATTGGTGGGCTTCTTGCTCGGTTCAATGATGATGTTATTGGTTTCATGGACCTGCCGTAACGTCACACTTTCAAAAACAGATCGTTGGTTCCGTCGCTTGCAGTTGCTCTCAGCGGGCGCGTATAGCTTAGGTCATGGTGGAAATGACTCGCAAAAGACAATCGGCATTATTTGGCTTTTGCTGATTATTACTGGGTATACCGATGCCAGCGCGTCAAACCCTCCTATCTGGACTATCGTGGCTTGTTATATCGCTATCGCTATGGGCACCATGTTTGGGGGATGGCGCATTGTGCGGACAATGGGTCAAAAGTTGACTAAGTTAAAGCCAGTTGGCGGCTTTTGTGCGGAAACTGGTGGAGCCATTACTTTATTTGCCGCAACCGCACTTGGTGTTCCGGTTTCAACTACCCACACAATCACTGGGGCTATTGTTGGTGTTGGCTCAACTCAGCGCGCTAGTGCAGTGCGATGGGGTGTTGCGGGTAACATCGTATGGGCATGGATCTTTACAATTCCAGCCACAGCATTGATGTCAATGGCAGTCTATTACGTCAGTTTGCTCATTTTTTAACCAGTGATCCCAGCGTTGATCGGTGCTGCTTCAGCAATTTTTCTGGCGTGCGGTTAACCTACTCACTATTGATGAGTTCTTCCCAACTCGCAATAAATTATTAGATATAAATAAACACCCTTTGGGGTTAGTTCTTTTAGGAGAGTGTAGTGGCGGTTACTGTTGAGGCTGTGCAAGCCGCATTAAAGGGGCTAATCGATCCCAATACCAAAATTGATTTTGTAACAGCTAAGGCTGTGAAAAATTTACAAGTGGATAGTGGCAATATCAGTCTTGATATTGTGCTGGGCTATCCCGCAAAAAGCCAATTCGAATCTATTCGTCAATTGGTCATCGACAAGCTAAGTGGATTACCTGATATTTCTAGTGTGAATGTTAAGGTGAGCACTCAAGTTGTGGCTCATGCTGTTCAACGTGGCGTGAAGTTATTGCCAGGCGTTAAAAATATTATTGCTATTGCGAGTGGTAAAGGTGGCGTTGGTAAATCTACAACTGCAGCCAATTTAGCCCTTGCATTAGCTGCAGAGGGTGCCAGAGTGGGCATTCTAGACGCGGATATTTATGGTCCAAGTCAGCCGATGATGCTGGGCATCACAGGTCGACCAGAATCCATTGAAGAAAATACTATTGAACCCATGGAAGGTCATGGCTTACAAGCAAGCTCTATTGGTTTTCTAGTTGATCAAGATAGCCCCATGGTGTGGCGTGGGCCAATGGTTACGTCTGCTTTAGAGCAGTTGCTACGTCAAACGCGATGGCGTGATCTGGATTACCTGATTGTGGATATGCCACCCGGTACTGGGGATATTGCATTGACGCTTTCACAAAAGGTACCGGTCACTGGTGCTGTCATTGTCACTACCCCACAAGATATTGCTCTGCTTGATGCCCGCAAAGGCCTCAAAATGTTTGAGAAAGTCGGTGTACCTATTGTCGGGATTATCGAGAATATGAGCACTTATATTTGCCCAAATTGCGGTCATGAAGAACATGTATTTGGCACTGGCGGCGGCGAGAAAATGTGCAAAGACTATGGGGTAGATTTCCTTGGTTCATTACCTTTAAATCTTTCCATTCGAGAACAAGCGGATGCTGGATGTCCAACTGTTGTTGCTGATCCTGAGGGCGTCATTAGCGCAATCTATAAAAACATTGCCAGACAGGTTGCTATTCGAGTTGCGGATCTATCCAAAGATATGAGCAGTAAGTTTCCAAGTATTGTGATTCAAAATACTTAAGAAATTATCTGCTTTGCAGTATTAATTTACTGCTAATTCCTGCTGTAAAAATCTTTTTGCAGCAGGTGTTGTGGGATTGGAAAAGAAGATGTCTACGGGCCCACTTTCTTTTATTTCACCCTCATCAATAAAGATCACATGACTAGCCAGCCTTTTTACTTGTGCTAGCTGATGGGATGAAAAAATAACTTCCGAGCCAAGGTTTGAGAATTGACGAATCATCTCTTCAACTTGTTCGGTAGTGGTGGGATCAAGATTTGCTGTAGGCTCATCCAATAAAACCAAATTAGGCTTTTGCAAAACTGACCTTCCAATGCAAAGCTTTTGTTTTTCACCTGCGGAAAGCTTATTAGCTGGGCTATGAGCAAGTTGACTTAATCCAATCCGGATCAAAACTTGGTCAATATCTGACTGCGTGATACTTGGGTCTGCATCCTTAACCATACTCAAATTGGCCCTAACGGATGCTTTGATCATTGGTGTGTGATGAAGAATTAAAGCTGCGCGCACTGGAGCAAAGGAAAAGTCAATGCTTCCAGAGTCTGGAGTAATCAGGCCCCCTAAGAGTTTTAAGAGGGTGGTTTTACCAGCACCATTTGGCCCAATGCATGCAGTAATTTCATCGGCCGGAATAAGGGTATGAGCGATATCTAGAATGACCCGTCCATTGCTTTTGACTAGGATATTTTTTAGCTCAATAAATTTAGGCGGCCTCTTATCCATATCGACTCTCCGCGATTTGACGCATCACAAAGGTGAAGAGATTGGCAATGAGGACGATCGCCAAAAGGATAGCCCCCAGGGCCAAGGCCAAAGGGAGATCTCCCTTGCTGGTTTCAAGGGCTATTGCCGTAGTCATGGTTCGTGTTGAGTGATTGATGTTTCCACCA
Organism: uncultured beta proteobacterium; assembly: GCA_903930665.1. GTDB lineage: Bacteria > Pseudomonadota > Gammaproteobacteria > Burkholderiales > Burkholderiaceae > Polynucleobacter. Next base: position 3,336 of record CAIYZI010000666.1, on the reverse strand, counting down.
ACAATCATGACTGCCCCAACTTCGGAAATTGCTCTAGCCAAACCCGCTAGGATGGTAATCGTTAATGAGAAACGGCAATCCCAGATAAGCCACTTCAGAGAGGAGAGGTGGGGCAGACGCATGGTTAAAAAGGAGTCCCTATGAATGCTCCAAGAATCCTCAAGAATTTGCCTGCTTAGTGCCGCAATTAAGGGTGTTGTGAGAAGTGTTTGGGCTAGCGCCATCCCTTTTGCTGTAAAAAGCCAACCCCATGTGCCTAGAGGCCCTGTTCGTGATAAAAGCAGGTAAATCAGTACGCCGACAATCACTGTTGGAACGCCCATTAAGGTGTTCAGGAGAATGATAATTGTCTTTTTGCCTTTGAATTCTTCTGTAGCTAAAAGCGCGCCAAGAGGTATCCCGATGACCGTACCCAATATAAGGGCACTCAAACTGACTTGTAGGGAAACTTTGAGGATGCCCAGTACGCCATCATCTAAATGGGCTAAAAGAGAGAAAGCATCCTGAAAAGCAGTAAACATGCGCTTGATTCTATCAAGGGGATGGCAAAATAAGCTTAATGCAAATAATTACCTATAAATCACTCCTATGGCTGAAGTAGTTTGCCTCTGTAACGAGGTGCTTGACGTGGATCTGAGAAAATTTCTCGATACCCATCCTATTGATTCTATTGATGAGTTGAGGGATCAGGCTTCCATTTGTAATAAATGCATGCAGTGCCAAGATTTGGTCGAAGGTGAAATTTATTTGGCGCGTATGAGAAGGCGGCAAGGGGTAGGGCAGAATTAATGACTCAAAATCCATTTGGCCGATTTAGAGTGGTATCCATGAATGTACATAAGGGCTTATCCCCTTTGCATAGGCATTCTACGATTCATGAATTACGTCAAAAAATGCGTCTTCATCAGCCAGATCTATTATTTTTGCAAGAACTCCAACAGGAGCATCGAGGCAGGGTGCGCAGATTTGGACATTGGCCGATGACTGAGCTTACTCACTTCTTGTCTGAAGAGTTTTGGCACGATTGGCATTATGGAAAAAATGTGCAATATCGCGATGGACATCATGGCAATGCAATCATTTCAAAGAGACCTTTACAAAAAGGCAGCAATTACGATATTTCTGCTTACCGATTTGAGGGGCGCGGTTTATTGCATAGCGTTACCCACTTTGATGGATTAGATAAACCCATTCATTGTTTTTGTGTGCACCTTGCTTTATTTGAGCGCGGACGTGAACGTCAGTTGGAAGAAATCATTCATTACATAGACATCTTAGCTGCTGATGGCCCTGCAATTGTTGCGGGCGACTTTAATGATTGGCGCAATCGCATTAGTGCCCCCATGAGGCAGGTTGGATTTAATGAAGTCTTTGAAGTGTTAACGGGCTCGCCTGCTAAAACATTTCCGAGCGTAAAGCCCATCTTATCGATGGATCGAATTTATGTCAGGGGATTGAAGATTCACTCAGCGCAAATATTGCATGAGTGGATGGGAATATCGGATCACTTAGGCATTGCTGCCGAACTGGAACTCAAATGAATGGTTTATTAGATTTTTCACTGTACTCTATTTTGCATTTGAATTTGAATTGGATCCTTTTCATTCATTTTGTTTTGGCTACTATTTTTATAGGCATCATCATTTCCGTAAGAAGGCCAGTTGGAGTAGCGTTTGCGTGGATGTTTATTGTTGTTTCCTTTCCTGTTTTTGGTATTGGTCTATACATCCTTATTGGCGACCGTCCAGTCGGACGTAAGCTGACTCGCAAGATTATTCGTATGCAGCGTGAGTACACCCGCATTACTGAAAATATGCGCAAGCAATTTGCATTAGATCGCCAGTTGCTTCCTCTTGAGGGAAGGGCTTTAAGTATTTTGGCTGAGGCTAAAAATGGCGCCCCTGTAGTATCGGGAAATAAGATTGAGTTATTCACCAATTCGCTTGAAATTCTGCAACATTTTATCGATGACATTCATGGAGCAAAAAAAAGTTTGCATCTCGAGTTTTATATTTGGGCGCTGGGTGGGGATGCTGATAAGGTATGTGATGCATTAATTGCAGCTGCCAAGCGGGGTGTTGCTTGTAGAGTATTACTCGATTCACTTGGTAGTAAAAACTGGTTTAAATCAGAGTGGCCTACGCGCTTTAAAGCTGCCGGTATTCAGGTTACCGAAGCGCTACCAATTCAGATAGGTCGTTTTCAATTTCGTCGTGCGGATATTAGACTTCATCGAAAAATCTTTGTGATTGATGGAGTTGTAGCATGGACTGGCAGTATGAATATGGTGGATCCGAGAACCTTTAAACAAGATTCTGGTGTTGGTGAGTGGGTGGATGCCTTGGTACGTGTTGAGGGCCCAGTAGTTTCTCAATTTGAGCTCACGTTTTCATTCGACTGGAGTGTTGATAATCCGAAAATCACACAGTTTATCGACAATGAAAATACGATCACTGCTCATGAAGGTGGCGCTCTGGCGCAAGAATTTTCTTCAGGACCTGTTTACCGAGACGATATTTTGTATCAGGTCTTACTCTCGGCGATTATGGATTCCCGCGAAGAGTTAACGATTACCACTCCATATTTTGGCCCAGATGATGGATTGATTCAGGCTTTGATGGCAGCAGCAAATCGAGGCGTTCAGGTAACTCTAATTGTTCCCAAATTGAATGACTCAACTTTAGTGGCATGGAGTAGTCGAAGTATTTATTCCGACCTATTAGGTGCAGGGGTAAAAATCGCGGAATTTCATGGCGGTCTATTGCATACCAAGAGCCTTCTCATTGATAAACGCATAGCGATTTTTGGTTCGGTCAACTTTGATCAACGAAGTCTTCGTCTGAATTTTGAAATCAGTTTAATTGTATATAACAAGGATTTTTGTTCCAAGCTTCAGGTGCTGATTGATTCGTATATAAAACAATCGGATATGGTGAATTTAGCCAAATGGGAAAAAAGACCGCGCTGGCATAGGCTTGTGGAGAATGCCGCTCACTTGACGTCTCCGCTACTTTAAGTAGAGGCCCCATTTAATGGAACATATGTTTGAATCCTTTTTTGCCTGGTTTGGGATGCCCTCGGTAGGTCTTCCAGCAGTATTTATCAGCGCTTTTATCTCTGCAACGATGCTACCGGTAGGGTCTGAGCCTATTTTGTTTGGTTATGCATCCCTCAATCCTGAAATGTATTGGGTGGCGATTGCTATAGCTACTGTAGGCAATACTTTAGGGGGAATGTTTACTTGGTGGATGGGGTTGATGGAACAAACTATCGACCTGGTGAATAACGGATACTCAACTGCTTACCTGAATACTTCTCCCGCAATTTCAGTGGGTG
>CAIYZI010000665.1 GCA_903930665.1 uncultured beta proteobacterium | reverse complement strand
ATTTTCCCTTTTTCCAAAAAATTCCGATGCCATAAAAAAGCCTCATTTAGTAAATGTGGTGTATGTTTTCCAACAGAATCTTGTAAAGAACGCTCATAGTAATCAAGCAATGCCGGCTTAAAGCTAGGATGCGCGCAATTCTCAATAATCACTTTTGCTCTTTTTTTGGGAGATAAGCCACGTATGTCAGCTAAGCCCTGCTCGGTAACGATCACTTGTACATCATGCTCCGTATGATCAACATGGGAGACCATGGGAACGATACTTGAAATCGCCCCGCCTTTAGCCGTGGATGGCGTCATAAAGATAGAGAGATAAGCGTTTCTGGTAAAGTCCCCTGAACCACCTATGCCGTTCATGATTTGAGTACCCATTACATGAGTTGAATTAACGTTGCCATAAATATCAGCCTCAATCAGGCCATTCATGGCAATCACACCCAAACGACGGATTACTTCTGGGTGATTGCTAATCTCTTGGGTTCTTAAAATAATGCTTTGACGATATCTTGCTAGATCACCATTTAACTTACCCAAGGCATCTGGACTAAGAGATAGTGCGGTTGCAGAGGCACACACCATCTTGCCCGAATCAATCATTTCTAACATCCCATCTTGCAGCACTTCAGTGTAGGCCGTTAAATTCTCAAACTTACCCTGATTTAAGCCCGCCATGACCGCATTAGGAATGTTGCCGACTCCCGACTGAAGTGGGAGTAGATTTTCTGGCAACCGCCCCTTCTTTACCTCATGCTCTAGGAACTCCAAAATATGGTCGGCAATTTTTTGAGAATCAGCATCAGGAGGGTTGAATGGAGAATTACGGTCATGACTTGCCGTCTCTACTACCGCTACTACTTTTTTAGGGTCAACCTTAAAGTAAGGAAGGCCAATACGATCACTTGATTTAACAATCGGGATTGGTAAGCGATGTGGCGGCAGATGCGTTCCATAGTAAACATCATGCATACCTTCAAGCAAGGGACTTTGCATGCTATTGACCTCTAAGATAACTTTATCGGCCATATCAAGCCAGGTCTTATTGTTACCGATTGAGGATGAGGGGATGAGATGGCCGTCTTCAGTAATACCTGTAACTTCAACCACTGCGGTATCGAGCTTACCTAAAAAACCAGACCAAACGAATTGGGCAACATGAGATAAATGGATATCAATATATTCCATCTGGCCAGCATTAATGCGAGCTCGACAAGTGGGATCGGATTGATATGGCAAACGCATCTCAATGCCATCTACTTTTGCTAAAACCCCATCTAATTCAGGCGCAGTTGAAGCGCCGGTCCAAACGCTGATTCGAAATCGCTCACCACGATTATTGGTTTCATTAATATGCTGAGCCAGCGATAAAGGGATGTCCTTTGGGTAACCCGCTCCAGTAAAACCACTCATTCCAACAGTTTCACCAGGAAGGATTAACTTTGCAGCTTCATCAGCAGACATCATTTTGCAACGAAAATGTGCGTTCAGAATTCGAGAATCACCAGCCATTGTTATATTTCTTTCTAATTTTTTATTTAGATGCAGCTATCGCTTTACATAGACTTGCGACTCAAGATATCCCCACACCCCTTAGGAAATACAATAATTGACTGGAACAATCGGCGAAGGAATATTGAGATCTTTAATCGATTCACGCAAGTTGATTTCAATCGCTCTGCAAATACCATTCAAAGGCAGATCATTGCTTTCCATACCAAAGGGCTCTTCAATTTCATCACCAAGTGCATCAAGGCCAAAAAAGGTGTACGCCACTACCGCAACAACAAAGGGCGTCATCAGACCAATCGAGTCAACCAAT
>CAIYZI010000664.1 GCA_903930665.1 uncultured beta proteobacterium | reverse complement strand
TTAGAGCACTACTCCATCGAACCCCAAGTCATTTGGCTCACCGGTCTTTCGGGTGCTGGTAAGTCCACTATTGCCCAAGCATTGGCTAAAGCCCTAAAAGACAGAAATCTGCAAACCTACATCTTAGATGGCGATGTATTGCGTACCGGTCTTAATCAAGATTTAGGCTTTAGCGAAGAGGATCGGATTGAGAACATCCGGCGCACTGCGCAGGTTGCCAAACTGATGGTTGATGCCAATCTCATTGTCATTGCTGCGCTGATCTCTCCTTACGCTAGAGACAGGCAAAGCGCTAGAGCACTATTTAAAGAAGGGCAATTTGTAGAAGTGTTTATTAGCACCCCTGTTGAGCTATGCATCCAAAGAGATCCTAAGGGCTTATATGCCAAAGCACTCAGAGGGGAGATTAAAGGCTTTACGGGGATTGATGCGCCATATGAAGTTCCAACTGAGCCAGAGCTTACTTTGCAGACCCAAGGGCGCACTGTTAAGGAGTTAGTTGATAAGGTATTGGGGTATTTAAAGAAAGCCAATGAAGTTAATTGGTGAGAATCAGTTTAGTGTTGATTAGATTAAATGCTGCTACCGCTCAAAAATCTTCATTTCTTGATTAAGAAATTCGGAATCCAGTCGCTATAGGCCTTAGGCCCTTCATCCCGTTTCTGTTCTTGCTCTGCGCGATATTGATCTAATATGCTGATATTGGAAGATCTTTTCATGGTGCCATTAATCTTACTAAGTGTCGCCTTAGTCATTGCTATCTTTTTAATCAGTTTGGCAATATGCTCGCCAAAGCGTGAGAAATTCTTTGCCACATCTTCGTTTGAAGAGACACATAAGAAGTCTTGATACACAAAATCATCTATCGCAGGAACCATGAAAATGGAAGGCGCCATAGAGCAATGATCCACACTTTGCAGATTTAAAAAAGCGTGATCAGATTGAAACGGTTGATAAACCCGGCTAGGCACTACGCATATTTCTTGTCCGCGACTTTGAATTTGGCTTAAGTACTTTTGAACATACTCTAGGATAAAGATTTCAGTACTTGCCATCTCAAACTTAGATGCTGCGCTGGGGACCAAGATAAGGTCGTATTCGAGCATAAATTCGGTGGACATGGCGTGAGTCCAGGTTAAATCTGAAATACTCATATCGCATGCCACTGAAAACTTGTTTAAGGCTCTTTTTGCATTGGCTAGAACTAAAGAACCAGTATCTTCATACCTTAAATGGGCATGGTGCACTGTCACACCGACATCTGGAGCTTTACTGATCCATCTAGATGAAGATGATTGTTTATCAAAATCAATTAAATTGACTTTGAAGTTTTCCTGAATAGCTAAGTACGCAGCCAAGTTGGCAGCAATCGTACTTTTACCAACGCCACCCTTTTGATTGGTGACTAAGATTTTCAGGGAGTGCATGGGGATCAATTTATTTAACTGAGAAAAACTATTGTCAATATAGCATTTTTTGTTTAAAAACAGTAATTTGCATTGGTTTTTTAAAGTAAAGGTAGGGCTTATTTATATTCATAGGGGACTTGGCAAAGAACCCTAAAACCTTTTTAGTTACTGCGTAGCAGATTAACCACTACAACAATCAATATGAGCAAAAGAGCTCCAATACCAATAGAGAGTTGTAAACGCTTATTGTTTTTTAAGTTTGATACAAGTAAAGCACTGCGGTTATAGATACTTTGATTGCAATACTCACAATAGTTGGGCAATATGCCATCAACACGCTCTAGAGGCTTTTGACAAAACGGGCAAGGCAGGGTTCTAGAGCTTATGACTTATCTTTATCTGTAAATGCATTTTTGCAACTTCTATACTAGTCCAAAATTGTATGCCGTTTATGACAAACAAAAGAAAACCCACTCGAAAGTGGGCTAAAACAAAGCTGAACTCATTAGATTATGCCGTAAGCAATGATTCTGTGCTTTCTTTCTTACGTCCAAACAAAAAGAATAAGCAAGCAAGCATTAAGGCAACTTGTGGGATGAATGAAGCGTTCATCTCAGGGGCTACGCCACCAGTGCAATTGGTTACGCAAAGTGACGAGCTCATATCACCTTGCGTATTGTAAGCATCGCCATTTTGTAAGTTAGGTGTTCCAAAAAAAAGATTGAAAATATTTGGGGGGTTTGTGGGATTAGTGCCCGTATAAAATGCAACGCCACCACCAGTTATAAAGGGGAAAGTGGGGCTGTACAAATTATCATTGCCAC
>CAIYZI010000663.1 GCA_903930665.1 uncultured beta proteobacterium | reverse complement strand
GCTCTGCTTTGATTGTGCGTAATTCAATAATTTTGGGATCATTGGCAATTGCTCCCATGAGCTTTTTAGGCTCCAAAACCTTTGTTGCGTCCATTTTTGGACCATCATCGATCTGAGTACCGAACAGAAATGCCATTATTGCCTCTTAAATGATATATTGCTTTCAATACATCATTATAAGCTTTTTAGGCTTTTTTTGAATAATTCATACCATGAGAAGAGTTAATGGATTTAACGACTAACAATAAGCCTTCCATTGCTTACTGAAACCCCAAGAATTAGCTGTTCATCTTGGCTTAAAGAGCCAATATCATTTAATGTGATGCCTTGAGAAATCAGTAGGTTTTCATCACTCTTCTGTCCTCTGCCTAGTTTGGGTTTAATTTCTTTTATCCTGGTATAAATATCCCGCTCAGCTTTGGGGCCTTTCATTTGGATTTGTATTTCCATGCCGCCGCCCACAGCAGTTTGCTTACCTACAAGAGGGTTTTCACCTTGCTTTAGCAACCTACCCTGCTCTATCTGTTTTCTAATCTGCACCCAAGCACTAGAGTTGCCATTACCAATGCCTCCGTTTAAAAGGTAATAAAAGTTATTTACCTCTTTGACTGCCTTAAGTCCAAATCCGAATGATTCTGGATCAATCATCCAGAATGCCCCCTCTTGCGAATTTGCTGGCTGAATATTCTTCATCATTCCCCATGCAATATCGCCAGAGTCTTCATTAATAAAATTTACCCTTTCATAAACATCAAATTTCCATGCCCAAGTTGTTTTGAAGTTTGGAGCACCATAGGGGTGAATGATCTTGCCCTCTTTAGCAAGTAGTTCCGTATAAAACATTTCTTTTTGTGGGTAAGTATCAAAAATAACTTCCCCGGCAATCTTCTCTAATTCTGCAATCATTTGATTAGTGCGAACTAAGCAAACAGGAAAACCAACTTCATAATCCATTTGCATGACGGCATTAGATTGATCTGGCTCATTGAATTTGACTGTTTCAAGATACGACACAAATGCACCAATCACTCTTTCAGAAAGGGCAATTTTTTCTTTATCACTAAGTGTTTTTGCATCATTAGCTCGTACATCACCAATTTGCTTGGTTACTAACTCTTGCCACTCCAACTCTGTAATGATCGCAGGCTGGGTTTCAGCGTAAGCCTTCTGCTCTATTTTTCCCGCCATCTTGTCGGCAAGTATGACAATTTCAAGCGCCCTATGAATCCGGTTGTCCAATACGCGAATTGAATCACCCGACTTGTGAATATTCACCCTATAGGGTGAATGGTAGTTTCCAAGGACAACATCAAGTATTAATCTATCTCGGTTAGTTAGCTTAGGATTTTCCAAGTAAGTCTTTAGGCTAGAAACGATAGCGGCACCCATGCGATCGTGATCAACAATGCTTTTTGATTGACTTGAATAGGCGGTTATTTTTCCTATATCGTGCGCAAAGGCGCAAATAAAAATGAGTGGGTCAATACAATTTTCATCCTGTGTAAAAGGTAGCGCCCACCTTCTAAATGACGGCCACTTTAAAGGATCTTCTCCGTATTGAACTATCTTTTGAGCACAAGCCAACACAAGCAGAGAATGCTTAATTAAACTTCTGCCATCATGTTCAAAGGTATTTTGATGTAATGCGCTTAATTTGTCTTGAAGGGTTTTGACTACAGCATCATTCCCCATTTCTTGTTCAATTGAAATTTCGTAATTGATGTATTGCGACTGTTTTTTAAATT
>CAIYZI010000662.1 GCA_903930665.1 uncultured beta proteobacterium | reverse complement strand
TGCGGCACCTTTATTGCCTGAACGATCCGTACATTTAGTACAAATTCAGTACCAATTCAGTACAAATGATGCCGACGGATATAGTCGAGTACGTCTGGCGGATTTTTGCCAAACTGCTGATATGAAAGCAGGCAAGCTTCCACATTTATTTGCTGATGCAGAGCCATTCAATCAGAATTAATCTCTGATTATTGCAACAAGTAAAAAGGCCGAGAATTTCTCGGCTTTTTTACTTGCCCTTGGTTTTTTATAAGCGCGATTAATGAAATAAAGGTTGTTGTGTTGGAGTGTCTTCCGGCATTTCGGCATGCACCGCCTCTCCTGAACGATCCGGAAATAAAGGCGCACCACAGTCATCACACAATTCTGGATCAAAGAGCATTGCGTGACGGAAGACATCTTCTACACCCGCATCATGCAGAGCATCGCAAATTCTCTTAATCGGACTCTCATCGTCGGATGCATCATTGAGCGCATCATTAGCAACGGTCTCACGATCATATAAAGGCCAAATCACACCATAAATTACCTCTGGTGAACCTTTTACGCTAAATGAAATTCGATATTCATCGACCTGCTCCTCACCAAAAGCTCCGACAACACAAGATAAGCCAGTTGGTAAAATCCCCAAAGTAGTTTCTAGAAAATTCACTGCGGCTTTGATACTTAAAGGCCTTACATGCTTATCCGCCAAACGACAGTTCGTAAAATACGCCTCTGGCAACAAGAGTTCAAATTCACATCCAGGAAGTAGCGAAGCTACTGGGGCTTGCATGGCATTTTGCCAACCTATCAAACTGACTCCACGCTCTTGGCGAACTGGTGGCTCTGCCTGCCATCTAAATATTGGTGAACCACTAGGAGCAGCAATTGCAGCAATGATGAAACGAGGGTCAGCCAAAACATCAATCGTTTCAGACATGCCCTTTAACTCCAACTTCATTTCTTTTCCAGAGATGGCTGCATCAGCCAAAGCCTCAGTCATTAAACGCGTTTGACAATGCGAATGTGGCATTTGATCGATGCTATAGAGCCAAGGAATGATTGCTAGTCGCGTATCTGACGAGGCAATCGTATTTTGTAGGGCAACAGCAGTGGATTCAATGATGTTTGCTGGTAATGGACCAGATGGAATCTGATAACGAGTATGAGCAACGATTGGAAGGGCTAGTAACAGCACATCCCACTGATTGCCCTCGGATTCTTGTGTCAAGGACTCTGCGAGGGTTTCACCAGTATCGGCCAATACTTCAAAGGCAACGGTATTAATTCGAAAGGTTTGATCTAGAGCTGCATCAATCGCATTTTGATTTTGACTCTTAAGCAAACGCATCAAGCGAGTAGTTAAACGCCCTTCCCAAAAACGGTCCTCAATTTGACTGCCAGATGCTGCTAGGGAAATTGCATCAGCCACCAAACGCTCTACGTCGGGGGATGATCGTTGGGAGGTTTTTGTGCGGTGAACGGCCATTATTTCCTCTCCTCTCTACGAAATACGGGCTTATTTTCCTTCGATTCAGAAGCGCAGTATTGATAGCCATCCAAATCAAAACCCTGGAGGTCAACAATATCTTTGATGCGATTTTCAACGCAATAACGGGCCATCAGCCCTCGGGCTCGTTTTGCATAAAAGGAAATGATTTTGTATTTACCGGCCTTAGCATCTTGGAATATAGGCGAAACGACTGGGCAACCCAAGTCTTTGGCTTGAACGACCTTGAAATACTCCTCGGAAGCTAAATTGAGAAGCCAGGGATTCTTTTGTTCTTCAAGTACCGTCTTTAAAGAATCAGTAACTTGGGAGCCCCAGAAGGCGTAAAGATCCTTCCCTTTGGGATTCTTAAATGAGGTTCCCATCTCCAAGCGGTAGGGCTGCATGAGATCCCGCATCGCCTCGGGGACTTTGCTCTCCTGGTGCACATGGGATTGGCGCGCGGCCGGGCTGCATTGCTGGCCATCGGCGCGGGTGGCTCGAGCCTTCTGGGTTGGGGCGTGGT
>CAIYZI010000661.1 GCA_903930665.1 uncultured beta proteobacterium | reverse complement strand
TTGGCAATCCATCAATCTTCGCTTCAAGGAGATCACCTTTTTTAACAGGCCCAACACCAGCAGGAGTCCCAGTGAAAATCAAATCGCCGGGCTCCAAGGCAAATAGACTGGATAAAGATGCAATAACGTCAGGAACATTCCAAATCAATTGATTTAAATCACCCTCTTGACGTATTTCTCCATTTACCAATAAAGTCACCGACCCTTTATTTGGATGACCCCATTGAGCGACCGGGGTAATAGCGCCGCAAGGGGCTGATTGATCAAAAGCCTTGCCCGTATCCCAAGGGCGCCCCATCTTCTTTGCCTCGCCCTGCAGGTCACGGCGTGTCATATCCAAACCAATACCATAGCCATAAATATGCTCAAGCGCATTTTGAGGGGGGATATTCACCCCACCTTTGGCAATCGCCACCACCAACTCAATTTCATGATGCACATCATTTGAAAGGCTGGGATATGCCATATCTTTGCCGTCAGCCAAGATCGCACTTGCAGGCTTCATAAAAAAGAAAGGAGGCTCGCGATCAGGATCATGACCCATTTCTCGCGCATGATCGGCATAGTTACGCCCAACACAAAAAATCCGGTTTACTGCAAAACGACGAGTATCTCCGGTAACTGGTAATGAAGGAATTGCTGGAGGATCAATTACGTAAGCTAAGGACATGGCTTTTCTTTCAAAGAAACAATTTGCAATAGGAGTAATTTATCAAAGATTAAAACCAATTACTTAAAAGAGATTTGCTTTGATCGTATTTTTAAAATTAAGATGCTTAGTGCCAAGGCAAAAGTTAAAGCATTGGCCAATATCAAAGGCCATTTTTCAATGATCCAGCCGTATACCAACCACAAGCCGACTCCGACTGTAAATAGACTGTACATCCCCAAAGAAATCCCAGAAAGGTCACGAGTCCTCCATGACTGAATGGCTTGAGGCAAAAATGCGATCGTCGTTAAAAAAGCAGCACTATAGCCAACGAGCTCAATGTGTTCGGATAAAAGTTCCATAAGGTGATTGGTGATTCTAGGGTAGTGGAATCGAAAAAATAGCCTTGAGGGTTAATGAGTCTGAGCTATTCGTAAAACCTTTACCTATACCCGCCTGAAAAGGTAGTGGACCGCCATCACAATAGACGGTTAAGAATCCAAGTTGCTGAGTACCAGGCCAAGAAACTGGTCCCGTCCCCAACTGGTTGTAATTAGAATAAAACTCCACACCTACAGCCCACTCAGGGGCAACTTCTCTGGATAAACGAGCCGCTGTATTGAAATAAGGCGTCTGGTGAACATAGGGTTGGGATAGGGGCTGATCAAAAATAGGATTAACCACCAAAAGCCATTCATCAAAATGTTTACCGATAATAAATCGAGCTTCTGAGTTATAGCGGGAAGGCTCATATTGCGGTAAGGTATTTGAAAGTTCAATATTCAATCCACCAAATACGGGATCCCCCTTCTCCTCTTGATAAGGAAGCCACTTGAGGCGAACTTTTGCGCCAGCATAATTCCAGGTACTGTTGTTTACTACTGAATTGACGTAGAAACCAGCTTCAAGATCATGACCAAGTCCATAAGCAAACTCTGGAGTGATCCGAGTATTGCTATTATTCATAACTTCACCTGGGTAACTTGGAGTTTGCACTCCCCGAGGCGTGTTGTTGACGTGCAATTCCAGACTAGTTTGGCCCTTGGAATTGATCTCATCATCGTAGACTTGGATCTCATCCTGCAGAACCGCCCAGCTTGCCAATGGCAGAAGCCCCAAGAATGCCATCAAGAGTATTTTTAGGGTTAAACGTACTGGCATCTGCATGATGCAAGAGTTTAACAATGGTTCCGGTTTCAGGTGCGCCAAGCCTACGGGCGCTAAAGAAATCCAAGACTCAATCATGCCCCTTCCAACAGCAAAGCCACCAAAAAGGTGGCTTTGCATTCAACCAAAGAGGCTATTTACCCCAGGGTGAACTTGAGTTCACCCAATTTCTCAACATAGCTGACAACCTTATCGCCCTTCTTCAGCCAAACCTGCTTATCTTTTGGCATTCCCAAGATAACGCCCTGAGGAGTGCCAGTAAAGACAATATCACCGGGCTCTAAAGCCCAATATTTACTAATGTAAGACAACATAGCCTGAGTATTGTGAATGAAGTCTGATGTATTGGAATTTTGACGCATCTCCCCATTTACAAAAGTTTGGATCTTAAGATTATTAGGATCACCTACCAAGTCTGATGTAACAAAATAAGGGCCAATTGGCGCGTACTGATCAAGGGTTTTACCGATCATCCATTGACCACTAGGAAGCTCCAACTGTAAGTCTCGTGATGAGAAGTCATTAGAGGTGCA
>CAIYZI010000660.1 GCA_903930665.1 uncultured beta proteobacterium | reverse complement strand
GCGCCTGGCCCGTTTTAATGTAAATACCGCCGTTGTTGATAAGAAGTTCTTTCAAGGTCTGCCAAGTCCTGCGGCAGGTGCACTAATCGCTGGTTTCATCTGGCTTGCAGATGACAGCAAGATTCCCGTTCGAGACAGTGCCATTCCCTGGATCACCTTTTTTATCACGGTCTATGCTGGTTTGACCATGGTCTCTAATGCCCGTTTTTATAGTGGCAAAGCCTTAGATATCCGCTATCGGGTTCCCTTTGGCGTCATGGTACTAATGCTTCTGACCTTTGTGTTGGTATCAACAAATCCGCCATTGACCTTGTTTGGTGTGTTTGTAACTTATTCCATCTCTGGTTATGTCATTTGGGCTTGGGAGCGCATCACTGGACGCTCTTTTAGCTAATTTGAAATATTTCGGGTATATTTAATCCATGTTGATGAATTTCTCACTTCTAACCGGTCTTCTTCTACTAGCGCTAAGCCTAAAGCTTGGGGCGGGTAAGGCCTGAGTTGATGAGATTAAAGTAATTCATTAACCACCGTACACCAGCCCCAGCAAATTGCTGGGGTTTTTTGTTTGTAAAGTAACTAACTAATTAAGCAGTTAACCAAGTAAGTCTTATTGAACCGGAGAGTAGTAATGAGCGACAAGATAATCATTTTTGATACCACCTTGCGTGATGGGGAGCAGTCACCTGGCGCGTCTATGACTAAGGATGAAAAAGTCCGTATTGCACGTCAGTTAGAGCGACTCAAAGTTGATGTTATCGAAGCAGGATTTGCCGCTAGCTCAGAGGGTGACTTTCAGGCAATCTCCGCAGTTGCTGCGGCAGTCAAAGATTCAATTGTTTGTTCACTGGCTCGTGCGAACGATAAAGACATTACTCGTGCCGCTGATGCTTTGCAAAATGCAAATGCCAAACGTATTCATGCCTTTTTGGCAACAAGTCCATTACATATGGCGGTGAAGTTGCGCATGTCCCCCGAGGAAGTGCTTGAGCAAGCTAAAAGATCGATTCGCTTTGCTAGAAACTTGGCTTCCGATATTGAGTTTTCTGCGGAAGATGGTTATCGCTCAGAAATGGATTTTTTGTGTCGCGTAGTCGAGGCAGTTATTAATGAAGGTGCAACCACCATCAATATTCCAGACACCGTAGGCTATGCCATTCCAGAGCTGTATGGTGACTTTATTAAGACTTTGCGTACACGCGTACCAAACTCTGATAAAGCCGTTTGGTCCGTGCATTGTCATAACGATTTAGGCATGGCTGTTGCGAACTCTTTAGCCGGTGTAAAAATTGGTGGAGCTCGTCAAATCGAATGTACGATTAACGGCTTGGGCGAACGTGCTGGTAATACCGCATTGGAAGAAGTGGTGATGGCTTTGCGTACTCGTAAAGATTACTTTGATATGGTTTGCGGTATTGATGCCACACAAATCGTCCCTGCATCAAAATTGGTTTCTCAAATTACTGGCTTTGTGGTTCAGCCAAATAAAGCGGTTGTTGGCGCAAATGCTTTTGCACATACATCTGGTATTCATCAAGACGGTATTTTGAAGAACCGTGATACCTATGAAATCATGCGCGCAGAAGATGTGGGTTGGGCAACTAACAAAATTGTTTTAGGAAAGTTATCTGGTCGCAATGCTTTTAAACAACGCTTGCATGAATTAGGTATTACTTTAGAAGCTGAAGCAGAGTTGAATGAGGCCTTTGTTCGATTTAAAGCCTTGGCCGATCAGAAAGTTGAGATTTTTGATGAGGACATTATTTCCATCATGTCCAATTCAGCGGCGACAGAGCAGGGCGAGCATTATCACTTTTTGTCATTGAGTCAGCACTCTGAGACAGGTGAGCGTCCTAAATCACGCGTGACATTCCGCATGGGTGATAAAGAAGTAAGTGCTCAAGCCGAAGGCAATGGCCCTGTTGATGCCAGCCTGAACGCCATCGAAGAGATTGCTAAAAGTGGTGCAGAGCAGTTGCTTTACTCTGTCAATGCCATCACTTCTGGAACTCAGTCACAAGGTGAAGTAACTGTACGTCTTTCCAAAGGTGGGCGCATCGTCAATGG
>CAIYZI010000659.1 GCA_903930665.1 uncultured beta proteobacterium | reverse complement strand
TATCCCTAAAGGGATTTCCTTTGATCATTATGACGCTCTAAATATGGGGGCCTCGAAGCGTCTGAGCTGACGAGAGACAGCTGAGCACTCAAGAACTTAATTGAAAAAAGCTCTAGTGGGGGCGAGTAAGCGAGAAGCGGTGGATTACTTGGTTGGCGAAGAACGGCTCCCAGTGCGTATAGCGTGTGAGGCCATCGGCCTAGCACGTGCCACCTATTACAAAAAGCCGGCTGGATTGAACCAAAAGGATCAGCCAGTAATGGACGCTTCAAATCAGGTCGTTGGCAAGCATGGTCGCTGAGGCTTTGGCTTGTGCTTTGCCTATTTACGCAATCAAGGTCATGCCTGGAACTACAAACGGGTTTGGCATATCTACAAACAGATGGGGCTGAACTTTCCCAGACGCACCAAAAAACGCCTACCGAGAATCATCAAAGAACCTCTTATTGCGCCGCAAGGGCCCAACACCATGTGGGCCTTGGACTTTATGTACGACACCCTGTATTACGGCAGATCCTTTAGAACCTTAAACGTCATCGACAAGTCAAACTGCGAAGTACTGGCCATCGAGGTTGATCTGAGTTTGCCAGCTGCGCGCGTAGTGCGGGTCATGGAGCATTTAGAAGGGATGGTGGGCTTGCCAAAAGCCATCCGCCTAGATAACGGGAGCGAACTACGGTCTGCGATCTTTGCAAATTGGTGCGAGGAAAAAGGGATAGAGCTGAAGTTTATCCAACCCGGTAAACCACAGTAGAATGCCTTTATTGAGCGCTTTAACCGCACTTATCGCCACGAAGTACTAAATGCCAATAGCTTTGAATCGCTGGAGCAGGTTTGAGATATTACTGAGGAATGGATCCACAGCTACAACCAGGACCGCCCTCATGCAGCACTGGGGAAGTTGTCACCGATACACTATCGACAGCAAGCTGATAAATCCGCTTTAGAATTGTCTGCTTTTTAGGGGGGTATTACACTTCCCCTGGGGCCTAAGTGATTCAGCTCGTTGATGCCAGATCTTAAACGATAGTATTTCTCTATATATATGAAAATCAACAAGCCCCCATATTTCACCTAAATTCTAGCGCACTTACGAACGATTCGGCATATTTAAGGGCAAGGCACCTATTTTCAGTGGGCTCATACATTCCAACCGATCAAAGCGGTGCATCATTGTCATACATGCGGCATGATGTCGCATGCTTCTATGATATAAACCTTTTCTAGTGCCAGCATTCGTTAGTCCAATTTCGGTAATATTATTATCAGGATGAACTATCGATATATTAGATCTTAATTGGAGCAACTTTCTATATGACACAACAAACTCCTTCCATTGGTTTTTGTACTACGTGTTGTAATCGCTTATGGCAACTCAAGCAGACGCTACCCCTTAATTTAAAAGTGATTGAAAATACGCCTCATTCGATTTCCTTGGTTGATTTTGGTTCAAAAGATGGCTTGGCGGATTGGGTTTGGTTTCATTTTAGGGGACAAATAGAGCGGGGTAAATTATCCTTTTTTGAGGTTAAAAATCCAGTGAGCTGGCACATGTCAAAGGCTAAAAATTTGGCTCATCGCATTTCTGGCGGTGACTATCTTTTCTCCTTGGACGGGGATAATTTTTTAACCCAATCCGATCTCAAGAAAATTGAAGAGATGGCGCTTTTAAATATCGCCTGCCATCAATTTACTGGTAACTATGACGGATCGTGTGGGAGGGTTGGGGTCCCTAAAGCTCAATTTAAGAGGCTTGGGGGCTATGACGAATCAATGATGCCAATGGGTTATCAAGATACAGATTTTGTAAATAGAATTTTGCTCACTTCAGCTAAGCTGGCAAAGCTGGATGGCCCAGAAAAGCCATCCATTGAAAATTCTTTTTCCCATAAAATGTCGGAGATTCAAAAAACTACGCTTTCGGATGCTGATGCTTATGTCAAGATGGATAACTTTAATCAGAAAGTTTCAAGGTTAAAGTTAGCATTTGAAGGTCCTTATCGAGCCGGTGGTTATACCTCGTTTATTGGCCTTCTTAACGGAAAGCGAGTGTTAATAGATGGGTTTGATAATTACCACTCCGTTACTTGGGACTGAAATGTCTAGACAGTTGCAGCCTAATGATTAAGCCAATTGATCAAATGGCTGATATTCATGGTGTGTCTCGGTCCATAGAAATGCATGGCCAGCAAGTAGGGTATTACCAATGGAGGACTCCAAACCTTTCTGGATTATTTGATCAAATCTGCACCTACCTAAGGATAACTAATCAGTCTAGTGTGATGTATGTAGGATGCAGTACGGGAGGGGTTTGAAAACATCCCTCTAATCATGTTAAAAAAGTTTACGCGTTCGATGGTTCTGCTCAAATGCTCTCACTAGCAACGCCTATGGACAATGTGGAATATCAGGTATTTAACTTAGAGCTCGAGAATCCTTTGCAATCTGTGGGCCATATGTTTTTTGACCGCCCAACACATTAGTTCTCAGCGCCCGCATTAAAGAGGCTGGCTGATCAAAGGCTGCATGCTGAAGGTAAGATTGTCGTTTGCTCAGCACAATGGACGCCGGAGGGGGGTTGGGGCTTCGATTATTCCAGGGTAAAGCAAAATTTGACCCTATCCAAGAATTATGCAAGGGTTTAATGACTTTACTGACCATTCTTGCTTGGCTGAGGCGGGCTTTAGAATAGATAAAAAATTTGCAGTAGATGGGCGATTTATCGTGAACTCCCAGTATATGGCCAATCATCTTCTGTCAGTGAGCTATGGTGATGTTTTGTTTCAATTAAAAAAATTTTTCAAAATTTATGGGGGAGTTGAATCAATGTCTATTAGATTAATAAAAAAAGAACAAAATCATATTGAAGGTTAGCAGTTGGGCTATTATTTATGAAAGGGAGTGTGAATAGGTAAAAACTCGTAAGATTTATTTCAAAATAAATAAATCCAGTGACAGTAATGACGCGTTTAAATCGAATAGTAATGGTAAATAGGCTCCTAAAATTGCTTATTGGAGACATGGCGCTGCTACAGAAATGTAATTGATGGGAATAAAAATGCAAGATGACAGTTGCTTATGGACTCAGCAAGCTAAGCGCTGGGCCAATATCGGATCTCCAGGGCGTCCGTGTGAGGCAGACATGAAAATTATGTGGAATTGTATAGCCCCGATATTTTTTGATCGAAAGAAGGTTCGAGTCATCTTACTAGGAGTTACGCCTGAATTGCTTAATCTTCAATGGCCACTGGGCACAACAATAGCTGCATTTGATTCGAGCCCTACTATGATTGATAAGATATGGAATCCACCACAAGGTTTGGATGCGCACATCTATCAGGCTGACTGGCGAAATCTACCAGTCTCCAATCAAAGCGCCGAACTCATCATTGGCGATGGCATTATTACAGCCGCAGGTAGTCACAGTGCTGCAATTGATGTTTTATCTGAACTGCGACGTATTTTGGTTCCGGGTGGAAAAATTGTGCTTCGTAGTTTTATCCGCCCTGATAAATTTGAATCGCCAGAGCAAATTGTATTAGACGCGCTTTCTGGAGGCATTCAAAATTTTGGCTCATTTAAGTGGAGACTTGCAATGTCTCTAGTTGACCGGCAGGAATCTTCAGTGGCACTTTGCGATGTATATACGGCATTCAATATCCTTTTACCAGATCGCACAAAGCTAGAGCAAGAATCCGGCTGGTCTGCTGATATTTTAGAT
>CAIYZI010000658.1 GCA_903930665.1 uncultured beta proteobacterium | reverse complement strand
TCAGATAGGATTTGCATATATCTAGCCAGAACAACCATATCGACTTTAGACTCTTCGATAATTTCAAGGAGCTTAGTTTCTTGAGCGGCTTTAGTTTCTGGGGTAATTGGCAGGTAATAAAAGGGAATATCGGCAAAGTCAATTGTGGAATACACTTCGCGCGGATGGTTCGATACAATTGCGCAAATGATCATTGGCAATTCGCCAATCCGCCAGCGATACAGGAGATCTACTAAGCAATGGTCAAGCTTGGAAGCCATGATTAAGACGCGCTTTAGATCTTTTACTGCACGCAATTGCCAAGTTAACTCATACTGTTTGGCAATCTCTTCAAACCCTGCCTTTAATGTCTTGGCATCCACTGGGCAACTAAAGCTCACGCGCATGAAAAAGCGTTTTGAGGCCTTGTCATCAAATTGTTGCGCTTCCTCAATATCGCCACCCGCTTGAAAAATGTATGTAGAGACGGCGGCAACAATTCCTGGCTTATTGGGGCAGGTTAGGGTGAGGTAATAGTTTTCTGGGGTCATGGCTTCAATATTTCAGATTTCTGGGTATAAATACTCTTATAGAGCGATTTTAGACTGCTGACGGTAGATGGGGGTTTTAGCTTCTATTTAGTGAAGCGTTAATCTGTGCTTTGTACAGTATTTTGCTCAATTGCATCTGCTGGCCCAGGATAAGGTGTGCTGTGGTCCCAAACAGTGGGGATGGGAATATCCTCGCAAATTGGCCTAGGCCCTATTACATGGAAGAAATTACAGTCTTTTTTAGTGGCAGCTGAGGCCGCATGCTCAAGCGGGGATTTGCCAGTAGTCATGGATGATGCCAGACTGGCGGCAGTCGAGGGATTGGCAATGGCAGCAGCAGTTGCCGCTGTACCCACGGAACTTGCGGCAGCCGTAGTGCTACTGCCAAGCGCCACAAAGAAGGGGGCGGCACATCCATTTAATAAAAATGGGGCACCCAAAAGAAAAAACCAAGCCACAAGGCTTGGTCTACTTCCTAAGCTGAAGAACTTACTTTTTACGGCAAGCCACATTAAATACACCCGCTGTCCATGAATCATTCACAACAGCTTCATATTGACTATCCGGTGTTTTGTTGTCTGAAACGACTTTACCGTTCCCTTTGTTTCCTGCGAATTCTTTATATTCGATAGGGCGATAGGTCACATTGCTGCAGTTGTACTCATTGATACCAACAATGGAATTGACCGTCTCTTTGGATTTTGGATTTTGACCTGGCTTTTTAAAGTCCAACATCGACAAAATCTGCGCCTTATCTCCATCTGCTTTTAGGGTATCCACATCTACATAAACGGACATGCGTTCATTTGCACCAAGCTCTTGCCAAGCGGCTAAACAATTGCTCACAGGCAGGGCAACAAGGGAGGAGGTAAGAAGTACTAAGGTAGTGAATTTTTTCATGGCGCTATTAAATTAAATAAAGTAATTAGAAGGAATTAAATCATTTCAGGGTATTTAGTCCTCATTCTAAACTTCCTGAAGAGGTGATTACTTAAAGTGAAGGTCTAGTTGCCGGGTGATGGTGTCCGGCTTCATTTGGAGGGGTAGGTACTCATCTTTAGCCCATAACGGCCCCATATTGCGATAAAGCTTGCTTTGGACCCAGCCAGATTGGCCGGCTTGGTAAATAAATAGGGATTTTTCAAGGTCAGACAGATCGTAAATAGTACGAAGACTGGCAGCCTGCTTAGTCTCAAAAGGATTCGGCGCGCGTAATAATTCCAAGCGGCCTATATTGATAGTGAAGCTATCTCCTGGAATGGGTTGCGTGAGGTTAAAAAGACTCCCCAAGACGGGTACCTTGCTCAAGGGTCTATGCTCAGAAACTGCCACGTGGGCATTTTGCCAAACCCAGTTTTTGGGGTTGCTTCCAAATTGCGCGCTGAGTTGGTCCAGCGCTTTATTAAAGGCGTCATTAGAGGATTCTGCGCAACTCTCAATTGCTGGAGTTGCTGGGTTGTCGCACCACGTGCTATTGGGATCTTTTACCAAACGAATTAATGGGACTCTAAAATTACGGGAGCCGTAGTTCTCGGTAAATAAATAGCTAAGACGTGAAAAAACATTTTGAGTCAGTTGATCAGCCCAGGCATTGAAGATTAAGGCGGCTGCACTATCCCTCTTCATATTCCCATCGAAGTCTTTAATTAACTCAAGAGCTTGGGGCCCTAGTGGATGAGTGGGTTTGCTGGAAAGGAATAGTTCAAGCAGTGGTGTTGCCCCCAAAGATAGGGTGTCAGCCTGCATGGCTTTCATCGAATCTAAATCATGTATTGATTTAGATTTAATCAGATCCACAATGCGGTCATAACGGGTTGGCGCTTCCCAGTCAGCCGTTAAAGGATTGGGGTCATTTTCAGCAATAATTTTTTGATTGGCGGTAGCAATCCAACCTTGCTCCGGGTTATTGCTGGTGGGTAAATGGTCGTAAGGAACGTATCCAGTCCAGTCATACTGCTTGTCCCAGCCAGGGGCAGGAGCAACGCCATACAGGCCTTGATGCAGAGTTCTTTGAGGCGCAACACCAGCAGCTTGGTAGGAAATATTCCCTTCTGTATCGGCCATGACAACGTTTTGCATGGGGGCATAATTTTTACGAAGAGTCTGTTTAAAACTGTCAAGATCAGCAGACTGATTCATTTCCAGTAAGGCTGCAACAGATTGGTTTTTGAGATCAAACGCAGTCCAACGCAGTGCCAAGGCGAACTTATCGGTATCAATGGCTCTTTTAGCGCGCGCATATGAGTCTGAGATCACTGGGCCATGACGCGTTTCTTTAACTAAAAACCGGAGGGGTGGGGCGCCCTTGATATCAATAATCTCTTGGCGAACCTTAAAGGGTAGCGGACCATCTGGCCCGCGATACATTCCTGGGTTTTTGGGATCCAATTGCTCTATGTATAGATCTTGAACATCTGGGCCGGTATTTGTGTAGCTCCAGGCATATTTTTCGGTGTGACCGAGAACTACAGCAGGGATCCCTGGAAGGGTAGCGCCAATAACATTGAGACCGGGGGCGTCCAGATGGGCAAAATACCAAGCAGCAGGGGTAGAGAGGCCAAGATGGGGATCATTTGCCAGAAGTGGCTTACCGCTTACTGTATGTTTACCGCTGATTGCCCAATTATTTGACCCAAGGCCATCTTTGCTTCCACCAAGATCTGTTACCGCAAGCTCGGTTGAGGGAAGGTTTTGAGATCTAGTGCCTCGGATAGATGGCGTGGGATTAAAGACATTCATATCCCGATACATCTTTGCAAAATCCATATTGCTCACGAGCTCATCAGCGGTGTAAGGTTCTACAACATCCCAGACTTCTTTAGTGCTTAAAAATTCAGACAGCTCAAGGCGTTGCAATTCCTTTTGCCAGTTTCCGCCTAAGTCATAGGCCATCATCAGCATCCACGCTACGCTATCAGTTGGGGACCAATGGCCTGGTTTAGAGCCAGTTAGAAAATATTCGACAGGAAGTGCCCAGCCCAGCTGTGCATTACCAGCATTGACTCCATCGGCATAGGCTTGAAGTAGACGTTTAGCGGCAATCGGATAACGATCAAACTGTTGTTCGGCCGCATGTTTGATGCCAAGGGTGCGGATAAAGCGATCAATGGGAACAGTATCGCTTCCTAAGATTTCAGAAAGGCGTCCGCTGGCTATGCGTCGATTCATTTCTAATTGCCAAGAGCGTTCGCTGGCATGCAAATAACCTAAAGCAAAAAGGGCGTCTGAAGGACTTTGGGCCTTGATATGCGGGATATCGCTTTCATCAAAGGTGATAACAACGTTATCCCCGAGGCTTTTGATGATGCGTTTGCCAGAGGGCGCGGTATGAGCAGAAAGCAGGTAAACCAGTGCTGCGATAGCTATAAATAACACGCCTGCACCCATAATCCACAGTCCAATCCGGATGACGGAAGGTATCTTGAGGGATTTGAGGGCAAATTTCATGAGGATTAGTTTAGTGGTTTTGCTAAAAAATCAGTCAACTTCAGGCGCGGGCCTTTATCCCTGCCACTTCTGGGAGTCAATTTGCGCTTGCATGCTAAAATTTTGCTTGTCTTGATTTAAATAGCGCGGCAGTTACTGTTAGTGCGGGCCCGAGTGGTGAAATCGGTAGACACAGCAGATTTAAAATCTGCCGACTCAAAAAAGTCGTGCCGGTTCGATTCCGGCCTCGGGCACCAATCGATTGATTCTTTTCACC